>JANOZI010001198.1:0-10432 GCA_031429375.1 Acidobacteriota bacterium
TGCTCGGCATGGTGGCGTTCGTGCTGGCGTACGTGCTGCGCTTTGAAACCGGCCTGATCGAAATCACGCGCGGCCAGCCGCCGATCGAGCAGTACTTCGGCGTGCTGCCGTTCATCGCGCTGGTGGTGCCGATCGGCTTCCACTTCCAGGGCCTCTATCGGCTGCGGCGCGGACGATCGCGCATCGACGATTTCTTCAACATGCTGGTCGGCAGCATTTTCGCCGTCGTGCTCGGCACGGTCAGCACGCTGTACTTCCAGGCCTACTACGCCACCGAAGCGCAGCGTGAGATCGGCGCCTTTGAAGTCTCACGCCTCGTCTGGGGCATCTTCCTCGTCTGCAACATCGTGCTCGGCTACCTGTCGCGCAAGTTCATCCGCGAAGCGCTCGAGCGCCGCTGGATGGCGGGCGTGGGCCTGCGCCGGATCCTCATCGCCGGCGCCGGCGACCTCGGCCGCATCGTCGCCGATCGCATGCTCGAGCATCGCGAGCTCGGCTACCAGATCGTCGGCTTCGTCGACGACAAGGCCGGCGGCGATCACCTCGGCTACCGCGGCCTGCCGCTGCTCGGCTCGCTCGGCGAAGCGGCCGCCATCGTCGCCAACGAGAAGATCGATCACTTGTACGTCGCGCTGCCGCTCGAAGAGCACATGAAGCTGCTCGACCTGGTGGAGTCGACCAGCCGCGAGGGCGTCGACATCAAGGTCGTGCCCGACCTGTTGCAGTTCATCGCGCTGCGGGCGCGGCTCGAAGATCTCGACGGCGTGCCGGTGATCAACCTGAACGACGTGCCGCTGCAGGGCGTGAGCGCGTTCACCAAGCGGGTGCTCGACATCCTGATTTCCGCCGGCGCGCTGACGCTCATGGCGGTGCCGGGGCTGGTGATCTCCTGGATGATCAAGCGCGGCTCGCCCGGGCCGGTGTTCTACGCGCAAGAGCGCATGGGCCTCGACGGCAAGCAGTTCAACGTCTACAAGTTCCGCACCATGCCGCTCGACGCCGAGAACGACACCGGGCCGGTGTGGGCCGACGAAGACGACCCGCGCGCCACCGGCATCGGCGCGTTCCTGCGCCGCCACGATCTCGACGAGTGGCCGCAGTTCTGGAACGTGCTGGTCGGCGAGATGTCGATCGTCGGGCCCCGTCCCGAGCGGCCGTTCTTCGTCGAGCAGTTCAAGCACCGCATTCCGCAGTACATGCTCCGCCACAAGGTCAAGGCCGGCATCACCGGCTGGGCGCAGGTCAACGGCTGGCGCGGCAACACCTCGCTCGAAAAACGCATCGAGTACGACCTCTATTACATCGAGAACTGGTCGGTAACATTGGACATCAAGATTATGTGGCTTACCCTCATCCGCGTCCTCACCCCGAGCCGGGGCGCGGCGTAACGTGCCGCGCGTCGTCATTACCGGCGCGGCCGGCTTCATCGGATCCCACTTGTCGGAAGCGCTGCTCGACCGCGGCATGTCGGTCGTCGGCATCGACAACCTGCTGACCGGCGACCTGGCCAACATCGCGCACCTGCGCGATCGGGACTTCCAGTTCATCCGGCACGACGTGACCAATTACATCGACGTCGAAGGCGAGGTCGACTTCGTGCTGCACTGGGCCAGCCCGGCCAGCCCGATCGACTACCTCGAGCTGCCGATCCCGACGCTGAAGGTCGGCGCGCTCGGCACCCACAAGGCGCTCGGCCTCGCCAAGGCGAAGGGCGCGACGTTCCTGATCGCCTCGACCTCCGAGGTCTACGGCGATCCGCTGGAGCACCCGCAGAAGGAAACCTACTGGGGCAACGTCAACCCGATCGGGCCACGCGGCGTCTACGACGAAGCGAAGCGCTTTGCCGAAGCGATCACCGTGGCGTACCGCCGCTACCACAACGTCGACACCAAGATCGTCCGCATCTTCAACACCTACGGGCCGCGCATGCGCGTGCGCGACGGCCGGGCGGTGCCGGAGTTCATCTCGCAGGCCCTCGCCAACCAGGACGTCACGGTGTTCGGCGACGGCTCGCAGACGCGCAGCTTCTGCTACATCAGCGATCTGGTCGACGGCATCATCCGCTTGATGCACTCCAAGGAAAACGACCCGGTCAACATCGGCAACCCGCAGGAGATGACGATCAAGCAGATGGCCGAGCTCATCATCACGATGACAGGCTCGAAGAGCCAGATCATCTACAAGCCGCTGCCGACCGACGACCCGAAGGTGCGCCAGCCCGATATCACGCGGGCCCGCACCCTGCTCGGATGGGAACCCAGGGTTCCGCTCGAACTGGGACTCGGGCGCACGATCGAATACTTCCGGGAAAAAGCCAAGGCTTCCTAGTTGCCATTCACGACGCTCGGCCTCGGCCTGAAGATTACCAATGCCATCAAAGAGCAAGGTTATGTAGAACCGACGCCGATCCAGGCGAAGGCGATTCCGGTGATTCTCGAGGGCCGCGACCTGATTGGCGTGGCCCAGACCGGGACCGGCAAGACCGCCGCGTTCGTGCTGCCGATGCTGGAGCGGCTCAGCGCCTCGCCGTCGACGCGCCACATGCGCGCGCTGGTCGTGGCGCCGACGCGCGAGCTCGTCGTGCAGATCGAAGAAAACGTCCGCGCCTACGGCCGCCACCTGCAGCTGCGCTACGCGACGGTGTTCGGCGGCGTCGGCGAAGGCCCGCAGATCCAGGCGCTGCGGCGCGGCGCCGACATCGTGGTGGCCACGCCGGGCCGCTTGATCGATCTGATGGAACAGCGGCACGTGAACTTCGCCGACCTCCAGGTGCTCGTGCTGGACGAAGCCGACCGCATGCTCGACATGGGCTTTCTCCCGCCGATCCGCCGCATCGTCGCCGCCACGCCGAAGGACCGTCAGACACTGCTCTTCTCGGCGACGATGTCGAAGGAGATCGAGGCGGTCACGAAAGAATTCCTGAAGTCGCCGGCGCTGGTGGAAATCGGGGCGCGTGCGACGCCGGTGGAACTGGTGACGCAGTGGGTGGTCGAGGTCTCGATGGCTTCGAAAGTGCCGGCACTGGTGCACCTGCTGAAGGACGCCGCGCTCGAGTCGGTGCTGGTGTTTTCGCGCACCAAGCACGGCGCCGACCGCATCGCGCGGAAGCTCGAAGACGCCGGCATCAAGACCGCCACGCTGCATTCCAACCGCACCCAGGGCCAGCGCCTGCTCGCGCTCAAGCGATTCAAGTCGGGCGAGGTGCGCTGCTTGATTGCGACCGACATCGCCGCCCGCGGCATCGACGTCGACGGCATCTCGCACGTCATCAACTACGACTTCCCGCCGCAGCCCGAAGACTACGTGCACCGCATCGGCCGCACCGGCCGGGCGCAGGCGATCGGCGATGCCATCAGCTTCGTGACCCACGACGACCAGGACACCCTGCGCAAGCTGGAGAAATTCCTGGGGCGGGGCATCACGCGCAAGAAACTCGAAGGGCTTGCGCACAACGCCCCGCAGCCCTCACCGTCGCGCGCAGAGGGTGGCCCATCCGACAGCCGCGCGCCGCGTCGCCCGCAGGGCGGCAATCGCCCGCGTCCGGCGGCGGGCGGTTCGTGGCGCCCGCGAGGCCCCGGCGGTCAACGCCGCGGTCCGCAAGGACGGCGCGGGAGGACCTGAAGGGCCTCGCTCGCTGCGCTCGCTCGGTGGGACTCGGGCCTTCGGCCCTCGTGGGAGTCGGCCACTTTGTGGCCTCCTGGGACTCGCGGCTTCGCCGCTCGTGAGCTTTCGTCAGCGGCGTATTAACCTCACAGGGCGGGTTGGTTGAGTTCCAGACCCCGAGCGCGTATCCTGAAGTCGATTCCTCACGGCGAGGTTCAAGGATGACCGCTAAAGACACGGTTCGCGCGCTTCTCGATCGTCTTCCCGACGATTGCAGTCTCGATCAGGTTCAGTACCACTTGTACGTTGTCCAAGCCGTAGCCAAAGGTGAAGCTGACGAGGAAGCAGGCCAGCTGATCCCCCACGAGCAAGTTGCCGCGGAGCTACGGCGCAAGTGGTTGCTCGGACGCGGCGAGTAGTCTGGGGCCAGTCGGCCCAATCCGCGCTCGACGATGCGATTACCGACATCTCGAACGACTCCATCAACGGCGCTGTTCGGGTGCTCACGCGTGCTCTCGAAATAGCGGACAGCCTGGCAACGCTAGCGGAACGCGGACGAATCGTTCCGGAGATTGGCGAGCCGACGCTCCGAGAGGTCTTCGTCTACGATTACCGTTTGCTGTACAGAGTCGGCGAAGATCGCGTTGTGATTCGGGCTTTCCTCCATGGAGCACGAGACTTCTCGAAATGGCGTCGTGAGCAGGTGCCAGAACTTTGACCGGTCGAACTGCTTACAACCGGAGGACGGGTTGGCCCCCAGCGTAGATTGGCGAGGAATCCTTGGAAGATCAAACTCGGAACTGGTTTCTCAGAGGCGTTGTCCTCGTCGTGCCGGTTCTTGCGGTATGCCTGGCAATAGCAATCGCCTCATTCATTTTGGGTGCTTCTATGCCTCCACCAGGAAATGTCCTGTCGAAAGTGGCCGCGGTCTTGTTCCGGATAGTGCTGCCATATTGGTCGTTGGAGCCTTCTCTCAACGCTGCCGCCGTAACCGCACTTCTTGTTGGCCAATGGACTCTCGTTTCGGCTTGGGTCGGTTACAAGACTGGTAACTTGGGTCAAAAACAAGCAATACGTTGGGCAATCGTCAGTGTCTTGGTCACCGGCACGCTGGCCCACGAAGTCATGCGGATGCTCGGTTATCGCATGGTCGTGGGTATATGACTATTTGGCGCACGCCCTGTCACCTCGTCGCTTCGATAGGCTCGACTCCACCTACGTTCGAGTGCGCCACGTGTAAACCAGCGTGGGTTAGGCTATCCCGACGTGGACAAGTATCGGTTCACGGAGTACTTTGAGAACGAGGTTCTGCGGAAGCGGCCTACGCGTGATTACGCTGGAGGATCGGATGACGATCCACAATGCGTTTCCCGACAGGCGGTTCAAACCATGAAACTCAACTACTACGCCGACACTGATTCGCTTTACATAGATTTGTCAGAGCGGCCGAGTGCCGAGAGCCGCGAGATCTCTGAGGGCGTGGTACTTGACTATGACTCGGCCGGCAACCTGGTCGGCATCGACATCGACAATGCGAGTGCTAAGGTCCAGATGGACACTCTGACCCTCAATAAGCTTCCCAGCACCGTTGAAACTATCGCTGGGTAAGCCGGTTTGGTGACAACGGACCACCCGGATGCTTCCTTTGGACTGGCGTCTGCGCCACGGTCACCGCTTACTTCAGCTAGGCATTTCCCTGTTTCTACTCGCGCTGCTCGTGGGCATCGCCGTTCCCAGATTCGCCGTACCGCGTCTCGCCCTGTCGGTGCATTTGCTCGGACTGATGCAGGGCCTCTTTCTCCTGGTTCTCGGGTTGCTGTGGCCGCGGCTCACGTTCACGCCAAGGCTGGCCACAATCGCCTTCTGGCTGGCCGTTTACGGCTGCCTTGGAGCGTGGACGGCGAATCTGCTCGGTGCGATCTGGGGCGCGGGGAATACCATCGTGCCGATCGCCGCCGGACAAGCGCGAGGCAGCGACCTGCAAGAAGGAATCATCAACGTACTGCTCCGAACTGCGGCGGTGTCATTGATCGCGACCGCGGGGCTGGTTCTCTGGGGCCTGCGCAGCAAACGCGATGCAATTCACGATTGACGATCTCAACGCAACCGACGCCGCTCGCATTGAAGGTGCGGCGGCGCTGTTGCACGCCGCGTTCTCTCCGCTTGGCGTGTGGACGACGATGGCGGAGGCGCGGGAAGAAGTGGTCGTGTCGATCTGCGCCGACAAGATTAGCCGCGTTGCGGTCGGTAACGGCGGCGTGGTGGTCGGATGGATCGGCGCGATGCCCGAATACGATGGCCTGGTGTGGCAGCTCCATCCGATCGTCGTAGATGAGGCGCATCGCCGCCACGGCATCGGGCGGGCGCTGATGCAGGATCTCGAGGCCATCCTGATCGGCCGCGGTGGCCTGACGTTATGGGCCGGCAGCGATGACCTCGCCGGCGAAACGTCGCTCGGCGGCGTCGACCTCTACCCCGCACTTCCGGGAGCGTTCAACAACGTCACAAGCTGGGGACGGCATCCGCTGCCGTTTTATCGCCGCCTCGGCTTTCACATCATCGGCGTGATGCCCGACGCGAACGGCCCCGGCCGGCCCGACATCTTTCTGGGCAAAAGGCTGGCTACCTGAGCACGAGGGCCGAGAGGCCCGAGTCCCACGAGCGGCACAGCCGCGAGTCGCACGAGGCGCGCCCTTCGACTCGCATCCGATGGCTCCGCCACCGGATGCTCGCTCAGGACAGGCAGCGCCGAGTCTATTTGTTAATGATGCGCGCCAGACGCCAGACGTAGTCGACCGCCGAAGCGAGCGTGATGACGAGCGAAATCCAGATGGCGGCGTCCACGAACAGCGAAGTGCGGCCGAGGTAGTTGAAGTACATCACCACGATGCACGCGAAGATGAAGATCGCGGTGGCGGCCTTGCCGAGCGGCGAGGGCGGAAACGTCCGCGGCCCGACGGCGAGGCTGACGATCGCCACCGTGAGCACGATGCCGACATCGCGGCTGATGACCAGGATGGTCAGCCACAGCGGCAGCCGGTTGACCAGCCCGATGTTGGGGAGCGTCAACACGACAAACGTGGCCAGCAGCAGCAGTTTGTCGGCAGCCGGGTCGAGCCAGGCGCCGAGGTCGCTCTGCTGTCCTGCAATGCGCGCGGCCAGCCCGTCGAGCGCATCGGTGAGGCCGGCTACGACAAACGTCGCGAGCGCCCAGCCGAACTCGCCGTAGATCATCAGGATCACGAAGAACGGGATCAACAGCAAACGCAGCATCGTGAGCTGGTTTGCGATGGTGAAGACCTGCGTGCTCATGGGCGCGACAATGCTTCGAGCCGCCCGACCATCTCGAACGCTTCGGCGCCGCTGACGCTCCGCAGCACGCCGAAGACCCCGTTATCCAGCGGCATCACGCCGGAGGCGACCGCGACCGACACGGCCGGATAACTCAAGTGCCCGGAGGGCACGTCAGTGACTTGCACGCGCATACCTTGCCACTTCTTCGCCACCTCGGGTCTCTCGTAGGCGATCAGGCCCAGGATCCGCGCCACGATTTCGGCGATGTCGCCCCGGCGGATCCGCTGCCCGGGCTGGAACTCGTAGTTGGCGAGCGGATCCATGATGCCGGCGCGCACGACCGCCGCGATCCACGGCTGCGCCCAGTGCCGGCGGATGTCGGTGATGATCACCTGCCGCGGCCGCGCGCGCGACACCAGGGCTTCGAGCCGGATGCCGATCACCGACGCGAACTCACCGCGCGTGATCGCGGGAGACGAGGGAATGGCGCGATACTCGGCCGGCAGTTTCGCCAGCGCCGCCCGCGCCCGCACGCGCGCAATGACGGGATCGGGGACTTCCGAGGGCTCGAGCCGCCGGGCGCGTTCGTAATAGTCGAGCGACTGCAGCACGTCACCCTGGCCTTCGAGGATCGTTCCGAGCGCGGCCAGCGATCGGGCATCGGACGGATCGAGCTCGACGGCCTTGCGGTAGTGCTCGCTCGCTTCGACGGTCTGGCCGGCCCGCTGCTCCACGGCCGCCAGCTCGCGATACAGAAACGCCGAATCCAGCGACGTCGCGATCGCCTGCAGATAGGCCGCCCTGGCCACATCCCAGCGCTGCGCTTCGGCCGCGGCCCTGGCCCGCGCCAGCATGTCTTGCGCCGCGCGGAACCTCAACACCTCGACGCGGCTCCGCAGCTCGGTCAGCTTCGGGTCTTTGGCGAGCGCGGCTTCGAAGGCGGCCAACGCCTCGGGGACGCGCTCGAGCTCGAGCAACACCCGCCCCTGGCCAACCAATGCCGGCACGTAAGCCGGGTCGACCTGCAGCGCCCTCTCGAATCTGGTCACGGCGTCCTTCTCGTTGCCGCGCGCCATGGCCAGATAGCCCATCGCGGTCTCAACGGGATGGAACGTCGGCTGCTGTTTCAACGCCGCCGCGAACTCGCGCTCGGCGTTGCGAAAGTCGTCGACCTGCAGCGACTGCCAGCCGCGATCGAGACTGCCCGCCAGCTCGGGGGGCGTGCCGTCCGGTGCGGCCGGAAACATGAAGTCGGTATGCCGCGGTGCTGCGCCGGTGACCACCGGCACGGCCTTCGGGGCGCATGCGGCGGACCATGCACTCGCCGAAACACAGAAGCACAGAAACACCGCACCACAACCTGAGTGTTTTCTGTGTTTCAGTGTTTCCGTGTTTCTGTGTGATGCATTTGACTCAAGCACGGCGCCCTCTCACTCGGGCAGCCGTGGGCGTCGCGAGTCCGATCATCGGCAACAACCGGCGCGGCACATCAGCCTCCAGCGTGACGCGATCGCCCATCGTGGCGTGACTGTGCACGGTCGCGTGGCGGTAGATCCACGCGAGACGTTCGGCCTGCACCGGATCGGCGAGGTCGAGCTCCACGGTCACGCGCTCCTGATCGAGCGCGAGGCGGGAGGCCACGCTGTCGAGCAGCTCGTCGCAGCCCGCGCCGGTCACGGCAGAGATCAGAAACGCCGACGGGTCCGCTTCCTGGACGCGGCGGCGCTCGTCGGGCGACAGCTGATCGACCTTGTTGTAGACCTCGACCCGCGGCACCACCAGCGCGCCGACTTCCTCGAGCACGCGGGCCACCGCGGCCATCTGGCGGTCGCGCTCAGGATTGGCCGCGTCGATCACGTGCAGCACGAGATCGGCATCCGCGGTTTCTTCGAGCGTCGCGCGAAAGGCGGCCACCAGCGTGTGGGGCAGGCGGTCGATGAAGCCGACCGTGTCGCTCAGTAACAGCTCGCGCCGATCGGGCAGCGCCACCCGCCGGACCAGCGGGTCGAGCGTGACAAACAGCGCGTTCGACGCCTCGGCGTCGGAACGGGTCAAGCGGTTGAACAGCGTGGTCTTGCCCGCGTTGGTGTAGCCGACGAGCGCGACCGTCGGCACATCGACCTTCTGCCGGCGCTCGCGCAACTGGGTGCGGCGCCGCCGCACGACGTCGATCTCGTCCTGCAACGTCTTCATCCGCACGCGGATCCGCCGCCGATCGGCTTCGAGCTTGGTTTCGCCAGGGCCCCTGGTGACGATGCCGCCGCCCAGCCTCGACAGCGCCTCGCTCGACCCGACCAGCCGCGGCAGCAGGTACTTCAATTGCGCCAGTTCGACCTGGAGCTTGCCTTCCCGCGTGCGCGCCCGCCGCGCGAAGATGTCGAGGATCAACTGCGTGCGATCGACGACCTTTCGGTCGAGCCGCTTATTGAGCTCGCGCAGTTGCGCCGGCGACAGCTCGTTGTCGAAGATCACGAGATCGGCGTCGGCTTCGGCCGCCGCGTGCGCCAGCACTTCGACCTTGCCGCTGCCGAGGAAGGTGGCCGAGTCGGGCCGGGCGCGCTCCTGCAGCACGCGCAGCACCACGCGTGCGCCGGCCGCGTCGGCGAGTCCGCCGAGCTCTTCGAGGGAATGTTCTGCGTCGACCCGCCGCGCCCCGCCGGTCACCAGGCCAACCAGCGCCGCCCGTTCCATCAGGACGGGTCGCCGTGTACTCATCTCTCTTCGATTTTAACAGCACTTGACGAGAACTTCAGGATGGCTGTCTATAATCGACTGCATGATCTTCGGCGTGCCGATCGATTTCCTGCTGTTCGGGTTGACGCTGCTCGGCGTGGCGCTGTTTCATCATCGCACGCTCGAGGTGGCGGTATCGGGTCTTGCCGCCATTACCGTCTACAAGATTCTGTTTTCGCCGTTCCCGTCGGGGCCCGGCGTGCCCGGACTGGCGGCCCACCTCTCGCATGAGTGGGTCATCGTCGCGAACCTCGCGTGCCTGCTGCTCGGGTTTGCGCTGCTGTCGCGCCATTTCGAGAAAAGCCACGCGCCGCTCGCGCTGCCGCGCCTGCTGCCGGACGACTGGAAAGGCTGCTTCGCCCTGCTCGCCATCGTCTTCGTGCTGTCGGCGTTTCTCGACAACATCGCGGCGGCGCTGATCGGCGGCGCCATGGCGCATTCGCTCTTCAAGCGGGTGCATATCGGCTATCTCGCCGCCATCGTGGCCGCGTCCAACGCCGGCGGCGCCGGCAGCGTGGTCGGGGACACGACGACGACGATGATGTGGATCGACGGCGTCTCGCCACTCGACGTCTTACATGCGTCCGTCGCCGCGATCGTGGCGCTCTTTGTTTCCGGACTCGTGGCGGCATTTCAGCAACATCGTTACTCGCCGATCATGAAAGACGTCCGGCACCAGCCGCAGATCGACTGGGTCCGCCTCGGAATCGTGATCGCGATGCTCGCCGCCGCAATTGCCGCCAACGTCGTCGTCAACCTGCGCACGCCGGAGCTCGCCGACCGCTTCCCGTTCATTGGCGTG
>JANOZI010001199.1:0-4968 GCA_031429375.1 Acidobacteriota bacterium
CGATGATGCACTTCTCCACCAACAGGTCGACGATGAGTTGACTTCGAACACGTTGGCCTTTGTAGTCGAGCCGCACGTGCCGGTCGGCTTCGACGCCAAGACAGCTGCCACGTAGTTCCAAGACCAGGCATTCGCGATAAACCGCCTCGAGCAACCCCGGTCCAAGAGTCTTGTGTACTTCAATCGCGCAGCCGATGATTGTTTGGGTCAGCCCGTCGATCTCATCGTCTGTCATGTTCGAGCCCATTGAATTCATGCCCATTTAAAAGCACGATCCAAGCCGATCAAAATGTCGAGGAATTCCCGCGAAGCGCGTCGCCGGCGTTGGAAATCCTGCAATATGACCTGCTTGTGGATGGTGCAAAACCTGCTGATGAAAACCGGCGGCCGGATTAGAGATCCCAAAAAGAAAAGTTTCCTCCTGATCTTCTGATCTCCTGTTAAATATCTCGTGGTCTCATGTTGAGAAAATTGCCACTAAGGTTGCGAGCGGTCGGACTTGCGGCAGCCGTGCTACTGACTGTAGGAATCGACGCGGCCGGACAGGCGTCATCGGACGGAATCCGGCCATTCACGATTCGAATTTCGGACAGCGTCCTCACCGATCTCAAGGCGCGCCTCGCGAACGCCCGGATTCCCGAGCCGCTGCAAGGCGACGGTTGGGCGCACGGCACCGAGATCCGCTACCTGCGCGAGCTGATTGCGTACTGGCGCAACGGTTTCAACTGGCGCGCACAGGAGCGGCGCCTCAACCAGCTCGAGCAGTTCACGACGACGATTGACGGCCTGTCGGTGCACTTCGTCCATCGCCGATCGAAACATGCGGGTGCCCTGCCGCTCCTCATCACGCACGGCTGGCCCGGATCGTTCGTCGAGTTCACGAAGGTGATTGGGCCGCTCACCGATCCCGAATCTCACGGCGGCAGTGCCGCCGACGCGTTCCACGTGGTGATGCCGTCGATTCCCGGGTTCGCGTTTTCCGAAGCGCCGCGCGAGGCCGGGTACGACCCCGCGCGCATCGCCGCCATGGAGGTGAAGCTGATGGCGCGGCTCGGTTACGCGCGCTACGGCGTGCAGGGCGGCGACTGGGGATCGATCATCAGCACGCAGATCGCCCTGCAAGACGCGCCGCACCTCGCCGGCTTGCACCTCAACATGTGCTTCGGGGCCGCGCCCGCCGGCAGCGATCCCAACGCGGGATTGACCGAGCGGGAGCGCGAACGGCTCAAGGCGCGCCAGGCTTTCCAGGCCGAAGAGACCGGCTATCAGCAGATCCAGGGGACCAAGCCGCAAACCCTGGGCGTGGCCCTCAACGATTCACCGGCAGGCCTGGCGGCCTGGATCGTCGAGAAGTTCCGCACGTGGTGCGACTGCAACGGCAACCCCGAGACCGTCTTCACGAAAGACGAGTTGCTGACCAACATTACGCTCTACTGGGCGACCCAAACCGCCGCATCGTCCGCGCGCATCTACTACGAGAGCCGCCACGCCGCCCCCACGGCGCCGCGCCGCATCGAGGTGCCGACCGCCTGCGCCGATTTCCCCAAGGAGATCATCTGGTCGCCGCGCAGCTGGCTCGAGCCGCGCTACAACATCACCCGCTGGACCGAGATGCCGCGGGGCGGCCACTTTGCCGCGTTCGAACAGCCCCAGCTGTTCGTCGACGATGTCAGGGCGTTCTTCCGGACCGTCAGGTAACGCATGTCGATCTCAGATCGCAGATCTCAGATTGCAGATCAATCGTAGATCTCGGATCTGAGATCCGAAATTAATCTGCCATCTGCAATCTGACGTCTGCAACAGGCGCCCGGCGCCCGATGTCACAATAGTTGATCCGATGAGTGCCATTACCCCCGCCGAAATCTCGCGCGTCCACGACATCATTCGCCCCTACATCCGGTTGACCCCGGTGCTGCATGCGAACGGCAGCGACGTCGGCCTGGCGCCGTTCCCGCTCACGCTGAAGCTGGAGCTGCTGCAGCATGCCGGCTCGTTCAAGACGCGTGGCGCGTTTTCAAACCTGCTGACGCGCGACGTGCCGCGGGCGGGTGTCGTGGCCGCATCGGGCGGCAACCATGGCGCGGCCGTCGCCTATGCGGCGATGCAACGTCGTGTGCCCGCCAAGATCTTCGTCCCGCAGGTCTCATCACCCGTGAAGGTTGCACGCATCCGGGATTACGGGGCCGACGTGGTCGTGGGCGGCGAGCGGTACGCCGATGCCCTTGCGGCAAGCGAAGAGTGGGCCTCGCAGTCGCAGGCACTGCGCGTGCATGCGTTCGATCAGATCGAAACGCTGTTGGGCGCGGGCTCGGTGGGCGCAGAGCTGACCGCGCAGGTACCTGGCGCCGCGACGGTTCTTGCCGCCGTTGGCGGTGGCGGATTGATTGGCGGCGTCGCGGCTTGGTACCAGCGGCGCGCGCGCGTCATCGGGGTTGAACCGGTCGGGGCGCCGACGCTGACCGACGCGCTCAAAGCCGGCCGGCCGGTCGACGCGCCCGCCGGCAGCGTCGCGGTGGACTCGCTGGCCCCGCGCCGGGTCGGCGAGCTGATGTTTCCGATTGCCCAGGCTCTCGTCGACCAGGTCATCCTCGTCGAAGACGCCGAGATCACCCGCGCGCAGGACATTTTGTGGAATACGTTTCGACTTGTGGTTGAGCCGGGTGGCGCGGCGGCGTTCAGCGCGATTGTGTCGGGCCGCTATGCCCCCGCAAAAGACGAGCACGTCGTGGTCGTCTTGAGCGGCGGAAATACGCAGCGCTGACGCGATTGAGAAGCAGCAGGCCGGGCGGTTGGAGCGTTTCTCACGCTCGAGCTGGATTCTGTCCTTGGCCCGCAACATGCAAGAGCTGAGTGGATGAGACGACCCATCACGCCCGTCAGAGTGCTGATCCGTGGGCTTGTCGTCGCAGGCGTCACTGTTGCCTTCACCTGCGCGTCACCATTGATCGCGGTCGCGCAAGAAGTCCCGTCCACGCCACGCTCAGCGACCGAGCCGCAGGGGCTCGTCGCCGAGCCGGACGTGATCACCAGAGTGACCCTCTTGACCGACCGTCAATTGGGCAAAGGCGACATCAGCAACGGCTTCTTCGTTGATCCCGGGACCATGCTGATCCCGGAGGCCGGCGGGGTTTCCGGCACCGTCGGCTACCGGCACTGGTACGGCAAGGACCAGGCGCTGGTCGAGGCGTCGACTGGCATCTCAACGCGCGGCTACCGCGCAGCGCAAGCGCGGTTCGAGCTGCCGGCGATCGCCCGCAGCCGCGTGGCGCTCGGAACGCAGTTCCGTTGGCAAGACTTCACGCTGGTCGACTATTTCGGCACCGGTCCGGCCACGGCCGAGAGCGATCGGACCGGGTACAGGCTCGAATCGACAAACGTCGTCGGCTTTGCGACGCTGCGTCCGATGCGATGGATGGACATCACAACGCAGGTCGGCTGGCTGAAGCCGCTGGTCAAGGCGCCGTCAGGTCCGTTCCTGCGTAACTTCCCGTCGACCCGCGAGGCGTTTGCCGGAGCTCCCGTGTTTGCGCGCTTCGATACGCCGGCCTTCGTGCCGACCGAGCTTTCGATCACCATGGATGGGCGCGACTTCCCGTCGCACCCGACCCGCGGCATCCTGCTGCGCGGCGCCGCGGCGCGCTACGACGATCGCGACAGCGGCGTTTTCACGTTCAAGCGCTATGAATCAGAAGCCGCCGGCTACCTGCCGATCGCCGGCGGGCGCGTCGTGCTGGCCCTGCACGGCTGGGCGGTCAGCACTGAGACCGGCGACGGCCAATTGGTACCGTTCTTTCTGCAACCCAGCCTGGGCGGCTCGAACTCGCTGCGCAGCTACGCCGACTACCGCTTCCACGATCGCAACATGCTGGTCGTCAACGCCGAAGCGCGCGTCGCGCTCATGACCCACCTCGACCTGGCGGTCTTTGCCGACGGCGGCAACGTCGCGGCAGACCGGCGCGATCTGGATCTCGGCAAGCGTTCGTTTGGTGCGGGCCTCCGCCTGCATACCCGCCGCTTCACGTTCGCGCGGTTCGATGCCGCGCGCGGCGATGAAGGCTGGCGCTTCCTGTTTCGTCTGACTGATTCGCTCGATCTCGCAAGGCTGTCGCGACGATCGGCCAACGCGCCGTTCGTCCCGTAACGAGGAACCGCATCATGAATCGACTTGTCATCGCGCTCTTCGTCGCCGCCAGCATCGCGGGCTCAGCGTGTGCCGGCATGAAGCGCCCCGTCGCAACGAATACGCCGCCGCCGCCGGGCGCAAGCCTGTGGGTGGAACCGCAGGACCTGCCGGCGCGCGACCTGTTCAACGGCCCGTGGGGCGCCGAAGCAGCGCCGGATTTATGGGACACCTTTCAGCTGGTCGAGACCAAGCACACCGGCGTCAACCTCGGTATGACGGTCAAGGACTCGACTGGTCGCGAATGGAGCGTCAAGCAGGCCTATCCTGGCGGGCTCGATCCCGAAGGACCGGTCGAAGTGGTGCTGTCGCGAGTGTTGTCGGCCGTGGGGTATCACCAGCCGCCGGTGTACTACCTGCCCGCGTTCAGGTTGAAAGACGACTGGGGCGTTCATATCGAAGCGGGCGGGCGATTCCGGATGAAGGAACCGACGCTGAAAGACGTCGGACCCTGGAAGTGGGAAGACAACCCGTTCGTCGGCAGCAAGCCGTACCAAGGCTTGATCGTGATGCTGACGATGTTCAACAGCACGGACTTGAAGAACAGCAACAACACCCTTTATGAGCATCGGGTCGGCGACCTCGTTGAACAGTGGTACGCCGTCCGCGATGTGGGCGCCGCGCTGGGGGATCACCATGCGATCTCGCCCAGGAAGGGCCACCCCGAAGCGTTCGAGCGCGAGCCGTACATCCTCGGCGTAAATAACGGCTTCGTCCAGTTTGCCTATGACGGCTGGTACAAGAACCTCGTGCGCGATCGCATCACGACCGAGGATGTGGCCTGGGCG
>JANOZI010001200.1:0-3227 GCA_031429375.1 Acidobacteriota bacterium
GCGCGCGGGCTCGGGCAGGCCGGCGAGCAACGGCGTGTCGAAAATGCCCGGAGCGACGGTGACGACGCGGATGCCGAGCTGGGCGAATTCGCGTGCGATGGGCAGCGTCATGCCGACGATGGCGCCTTTCGACGCGGCATATGCGGACTGGCCGATCTGGCCGTCGTACGCAGCGATGGAGGCGGTGTTGACCATCACCCCACGCTCGCCAGTGTCTTGCGGCGCGTTCTGCGAGATCACCGCGGCGGCCAGGCGAATCACGTTGAACGTGCCGACGGCATTGACGCGCATTGTCTTTTCGAACAGCTCGAGCGGGTGCGGGCCGTTACGGCCGAGCACCTTCGCGGCCGGGCCGATGCCAGCGGCGTTGACCACGCCGTGCAGCCCGCCGAAGGCGGAAACCGCGAGGTCGACGGCGGCTTTCACCTGGTCCTCGCTGGTAACGTCAGCCTGCGCGAATCTTGCCTTTTCTCCGAGCGCCTGCGCTGCGGCGTTGCCGGCCGCGGCGTTGACGTCGAGCAGCACCGCGTTGCCGCCGGCGCCGAGCACCGCTTCGGCGGCCGCGCGGCCCAAGCCAGAGGCGCCACCCGTGACGATGAATGTCTTTCCGGAAATCTGCATAACTCTCCTGCCAGGACAAACCTAAAGGTTGGTCCCCACAATAAGGTTGGTCCCCACGATAGTAGAATGAAAGATTCATGACTTCCTACGACAAGCACTACTACGACGGCGCGTGGCAAGCCTCCACTGGCAGCGAGACAATCGACGTCCTTTCGTCCGCGACAGAAGAAGCCGTGGCACGCGTGCCGAGAGGCACCAAAGAAGATGTCGATCGGGCGGTGAAAGCCGCGCGGAGCGCTTTTGAAACGTGGAGCCGCACCTCAATCGAAGAGCGCGCCCAGTGGCTCGAGAAGCTTTCCGCCGCGATGAAAACGCGGGCGCCGCAGATTGCCGAAGCCATCTCGCACGAGGTCGGCACCGCGCTCGGCTACGCCACGAAGGTGCAGGCCGAATTTCCGATCATGATGATCGGCATGAACGCCAGGTTCATCCGTGATGCGAAGCTCGAGGAAGAGATCGGCAACTCGCTGGTGATCAAGGAGCCGCTCGGCGTCGTCGGCTGCGTGACGCCGTGGAATTACCCGCTGCACCAGGTGGTCTGCAAGATCGCGCCGGCGCTGGCCGCGGGCTGCACGGTGGTGCTGAAGCCCGCCGAGATGGCGCCGATCAGCGCGTTCATGCTCGCCGAAGCCGCCCACGAGATCGGGTTGCCGAAAGGCGTGCTGAACATCGTCTCCGGCCAGGGCCGTGTGGTCGGCGAAGCCATCGTGTCGCATCCCGACGTCGACATGATGAGCTTCACCGGATCGCTCGAAGCCGGCCGGCGCATTGCGTCGGTGGCCGGCGAAGGCATCAAGAAGGTGTGTCTCGAGCTCGGCGGCAAGTCGGCGTTCGTGGTGCTGGAGGATGCGCCGTTCGACAAGGCGATCCCTGCTGGAGTGAACAACTGCATGCAGAACTCTGGGCAGACCTGCTCGGCGTGGACGCGCATGATCGTGCCGCGGGCGCGCCACGATGAAGCGGTGGAGCTCGCCAAGGCGCAGCTCGCCAAGCTCACAGTCGGCGATCCGTTCGACAAGAACACGAGACTCGGCCCGCTGGCATCCGCCGGGCAGCGCGACAGCGTGCTCGGCTTCATCGAGAAGGGCAAGAAGGAGGGCGCCACGCTGGTGGCGGGCGGAGGCAAACCCGCGCAGCCGTCAAAAGGCTTCTACGTGGAGCCGACGATTTTTGCCAACGTCGACAATCGCATGACGATCGCGCAGGAGGAGATCTTCGGGCCGGTACTGGCGGTGATCCCGTACGATACCGAGGCCGACGCCGTGCGCATCGCCAACGACTCGCCGTACGGCCTGGCGGGCGGCGTGTGGGGCGGCACGTCGGACGGGGCGCTCGCAGTGGCGCGGCAGATGCGCACCGGGCAGGTCGACATCAACGGTGGACGGTTCAACGTGTTGGCGCCGTTTGGCGGCTACAAGAAGTCTGGCATCGGTCGGGAGATTGGGCCGCTCGCGCTCGAAGAGTTCTTCCAGTTGAAGTCGATTCAGCGATAACCTTCCGGCGATCCCGATCATGTTTGCGTTTCTCGCGGGTCTTGCCGCCGGTCTGCTCCATGTTTTTTCGGGGCCCGATCACCTTGCCGCCATTGCGCCGCTGGCCGCGGACGGCGATCGCGGGCAGTGGAAGGCCGGCCTGCAGTGGGGCATCGGCCACACCACAGGCGTGCTTTTGATCGCGCTGTTGCTGCTGCTATTGAAGGAGCAACTGCCGCTCGACGCGATTTCGGCCAACAGCGAACGCATCGTCGGCGCCATGTTGATTGCCGTGGGCTCGTGGGGGATCTGGCGCGCGATGCGGCTCGGCCTTCACCCGCCTGGCCATTCGCATCCGGCACCCCATAAAGGGGTGCCCTACGGCGCCACCAGTGAAGGGGTGCCCTACGGCGCCACCAGTGAAGGGGTGCCCTACGGCGCCACCAGTGAAGGGGTGCCCTACGACGCCACCAGTGAAGGGGTGCCCTACGCGCATGCGGCGCCCCAGGTGCCCTACGCTGGCGCGTCGTTCGTGATGGGCACGTTCCATGGTCTTGCCGGCAGCTCGCATTTGTTCGGCGTGCTGCCTGCGCTTGCGTTACCGAGCCGGCAAGCGTCGATCGTCTACCTTGCCGGGTTCGGCGTCGGCGCGATCGCCGGGATGACCGCGTTCGCGGCGGCGATGGGCCTGCTGTCTCACCGGCTCGGACGGCGGCATTCGCGAAGCTATACCGGTCTGTTGTATGCCTCGTCTGCGGCCGCGCTCGTCGTCGGAGGGTTCTGGCTGGTCGGACGATGAAGCAGGCGCCGGGCGTGCTTGCGGCGTTTGTCGTGATGCTCGCCGGTTTCTGGCTGGCGGATCAGATCGGCCACGCGATTCTTGCCGCGCAGGGCTTGACCGGCAGCAGCCCCGTCTCTGGCGTGCCTGTTGCGATCGTGCTCGGCCTGCTGCTTCGCAATACGCTGCCCCTGCCTGCGTCGCTGACCCCCGGACTGAAGTTCGCCACCACCACCATTCTCCGCGCCGGCATCGTGCTGGTCGGCATCCGCCTGAGCCTCTTCGACGTGGTCAAGCTCGGCATCGCGGGTCTTCCGGTGGTGCTGGCGGCGATCGGCACCGGCCTGGTGTTCGTG
>JANOZI010001201.1:0-2599 GCA_031429375.1 Acidobacteriota bacterium
GCGCACCGACACGCACGGTTGCGATCCGCTGGTGTGTTCTTCGATAAACGCGAAGGGCGGTACCGGCTCGCCGCCGGCTCCGCCCGGACCGGCCCCGAGGTCGAGTCGCGCCGCAGGGCCGGGGTCACGCCAGATCAGCGATCGCGTCGCCGCGATCTCGGGCTCGCCGGCCGCGCGCCGCTGCAACTCCGAGCGCACGCGCCAGAAGAGCTTGACCACCCAGTAGCCGGCGATGATCCCGAACGCGCTCCAGAACGCGATCAGCAGGATCTTATTCGCCGACATGGAGAATGGCGTTGGCGAGAGAGATCAGAGGCGATAGGCTCAGAAGAGGCCGTGGAGATCGCTTATGCCCGAGTTTCATGCTGAGCCATACATCTATCTTCCTTCAGTTAGTCACAAATCCGTGCTGGTTGCGTGGGGCGCGTTCTATTTCCGCACCTCGACCAAGGGCAAATGGAAGATCGTGGACGACACCGATCTGAAGTACGTGCATCCGCCGCGCAAGGATTCGATCGGCGCGCGATCGGCGCCCTACGGTCCCGCGCGCGTCGAGGTTTACGATGCCTCGGGACGCACGGTCGGGGTAGCCGCCACTGAAGTCGCCAACCACTGCTGGGTTGCCGGACTCGCGCCGGGCACCGAGTACACCTACAAAGTCTTTGTCAAAGGCGAAGAGTGGGGCGTCGGCGAGCGCTGGGACTGGTCGGCGAAAGACAGCGCGCTCGTGCCGGGCCGTCGTTACGACAACCGGTTTTGCACCATGCCCGACCCTACCGCGCCGGCCGGACGCCTGGCGTTTGCGGTGATGGGCGATTTCGGCGTCGGGGTGAAGAAACACTCGGCATCGCATCGGCAGCAACAGGTCGCCGATGCGCTGACCAAGGTCGTCGAGTCCGACCGCGTCAGCCTGATCATCACGACTGGCGACAATATTTACGCCGGCAGCCGCATTCTCGGCATTCCGATCGGCGGCACCGGCGACGAAGACGACGACTGGTTCTTCACCTACTTCCAGCCGTACCGTTACATCATCAACCGCATTCCGGTGTATCCGTCGATCGGCAACCACGATGCGGAAGAAACCGAGGAACGCGACGACCGCGCTCAGGTCGAAGACAACTTCTACATCCGCGAGCGCATTCTCGGCGAAGAGGCCGCCGGCCGCGCGTCCTTCTGCCCGGGGCTGTTTTACAAGTTTCGCTACGGCTCCGATATCGAGTTCGTCTGCATCGACACCTCGAAGGAAGATTTCTTCCGGGGCAAGCGGTTGTTCGAGTATCCGAAGCATTGGGACTTTATCGACCAGTGTTTCCCCGCCGGGGGTGACGGCGTGCGATGGCGCATCCCGTTTGCGCACCATCCGCTGTTCAGCGCGGGGCCGCAGCATCACAACACGCGGGGCATGGATCGCCTCGTCCCGCTGCTCGAGCGCTCCGGCGTGAGGGTGATGTTCACCGGGCACGAGCACAACTTCCAGCACTCGCAAGTCGGGGCCTTCCACCACTTCGTGACCGGCGCGGCCGGTAAGCTCCGCCGCACGCCGCCCAGCGACTTCGCCGACGCGCACACGGTCTCGTGGGCGACACAGTGTCATTTCCTGCTGGCGCAAATCGACGGCACGCGGATGACCGTGCGCGCGATTGGCGACCTCGAGCAACCGGAAGATCCGCCGCAAGACATCGTCCGGCACGCGCCGGATGGAACACCAGTCACCGCGCCTATTGAAATCACGAGTGGGGTATAGCCACGCTCGATTCAGCAGTCAGGAACGTCCACGCTAACCACAGAGGACGCAGAGGACACAGAGTCACTTTGTCTCGTTCCTCTGTACCCTCACCTGAGCACGCTCTTGATCTCGACCACAACCTGCCGTTCGACGATGAGATCAGGACGGTACTGACCAACCCATTGGCCGTTGTATTCGATCGAGACGAGCGGTTCACGCTCGAAGGCAACGCCCTGTTTTGCAAGTTCCAGACACAGCGCCGTATGGTACGCACTTTCGAGCAACCCAGCGCCTAGACACCGATGCACCTCGATTGCGCATCCGATGATTTTCTCGGTAAGCGGATCGTCTGACTCCATATGTTCTCCTTGGCGAGTGGAGAAGCAGGGCGCGTGCCGATGAGTTTTGTGGGAAAAGCGCGAAAATCGTCGTCTACCGTGGCAGAAATGTGAACGACGTCGGCGAAGACGCATTGAAAAATCTTCTCTGTGTCCTCCGAGTCCTCTGTGGTTAGCGGCGGTATCCTTTACGCCATGAAACGAGAAGTCCTCATCATCGTAATCGTGACGGCTGCGGCAGGGGCAGTGCTGACGGCGCAAGCGCCGGCGCCGGCCGGGTCGCCGCCGCCGTGGGTGTACACCGTGAACCCGCCTCAGACCCCGGGCGCGACACCGGCGCCCGTCGATCCGGCGCCCCGGCAGGTGCCGGGCAGCGCGGTGTCGTTGACGCCCGCGCAGACCCGTGACGCGTTCAATCCGCCCGACTGGCATCCGTCGGCGCACCCGCCGATGCCCGAAGCGGTGGCGCACGGCCGCCGGCCGGCGATGCGCGCGTGCGGGTTCTGTCATCTCGTCAACGGGCAGGGCCGCC
>JANOZI010001202.1:0-24995 GCA_031429375.1 Acidobacteriota bacterium
TTTACGCAAAAAGGCGTGGTCCTAACCAAGGTGCGTACCGTGCGTACAGTTCCAGGGGTGCGTACAGTGCACACGGCTCGCTGATATGCAGATGTTTCGAGATCTCGGAGTGCTGCTCGAGGCCACCTGGGCCGAGTGGGCCGATCTGCGTCTCGAGCGGCTGCTGTTCGCCCACAGCTCCACCGCCCGTCAAGCCGTCGTCATCTTGATCGGCCTCTCGATCATTTTCATCGTGATCCGCTCGTTCGGCGCGCGCAACCCGGGGCAACATCGCATGGCGCTGCCGGCCATCATCACGCGCGCGGGCTGGTCGCGCGCGTCGCTGTCGCGCCACGGCGCGCTCGTGCTGGCGCTTGCGGGCCTGCCGTTCTTCATTCTTGCCCTCGGCGATCCGCGGACCGCGCTGACGCGGTCCGAGACCACGTATCCGGGCCGCCGCATCAGCCTGCTGATCGACGCCTCGTCCAGCATGCTGTCGGCGCTGCCCTCGACCAGGCTGGCGAGGGGCGCGCCCAATAACGCCGCGTTCTTTACGACGGTCGGCGCGGCGCGGTTTTTCATCGAGCGCCGCATGCAGGGCAAGTACCGCGACCTGATGGCGCTGATCGAGTTTGGTGACGATGCGTATGTCATCACGCCGTTTACGACCGACTACGAGAACATCCTGCTGAGCACGAGCCTGATCGGCGACTGGAACGAGTTCATGGCGTTCCCCGACCAGGGCACCGTGGTGGCGCGCGCGGTGGAGCAGGCGGTCGGGTTGTACCAAGCCTTCGACTACCTCGATTCGGCCGGCAACCTGATGGTGATCTTCACCGACGGCGCCGACGCCGACGTGCTGGAAAACGGCAAGACGGTGGACGACGTGCTGGGCGAGGCGATGCGCGCGAAGATCCCGGTCTACCTGGTCAAGATCGGCGGCAACATCGTCAACAAGCGCAGCGTCGCCGACGACTTGTGGATCAATGCCGTGCAGAAGACCGGCGGCAAGTTTTTCTCGGGCGCAGACGAGGGGATGATCATCGAGGCGATCCGCGCGATCGATCGCTCGTCGCCGGGGAAGATCGAGATGAAGCAGTACAGCACGGAGCGGCCGCGTTACGCGCCCTTCGCGCTGACGGGCGCGGCGCTGTGGTGCCTGGCGTTGCTGATTCGTTTCACGGTGCCGACGTTTCAAACGTTTCCGTAACGACGGTCGTAGGGCACCCCTTTAGGGGTGCCGGGGGAAAAGAGATGAGATCGACGTCTTGGTTTGGACAAGGGCTGGCGGCGCTGCTGTTGTTGGTGGCCGGCGCGATCCTCTGGCGCGCCGCTGAGTTCGAGCAGCGCATCGCGGCGGCCGAACGTGACCTCGTCACGCTGCACTACGACAGCGCGGCGGCCACCGCCGCCGCGGGCACCAGCCGGCTGGCGGCGCTGCTGCCCGGCGAAAGCCGCACGGTCGCCGACGCCGCCTCGCTGCAGTCGACCGCCGCGTACTGGCAAGGCGACTACAACACGGTTGCCACCAACCCGCAGGCGAAGCTGCTCGCGGCGAATGCGGCGTATCGGACAGCTCGCCGCACCGGCGGCACCTGGCAGGCCATGGTCGGCCGCCTCGATCAGGTCGTCAAGAGCTACGCCGAGATCCTGCGCGACGACCCCAACAACACCGAGGCCGCGTTCAATTACGAGTACGCGGTTCGCCTGCGAGGCGTCATCGCCGCGCGTAAACAGCCGGTCGCCTCGCTCGACATGGCGGCCGCGAGGCTCACCATTCACGGTGTGGCAGGCGCGCCGCCCGAGGCGTCCGACATGAAGAAGTTCAAGATGATCGTCCCGATGCGCCCCGATGAGCGACTCGAAGCGGAAAAGGCCGGCAAGGGAACGACCAAGGTAAGGAAGGGATAGTGAATCTGTTGATCTGGTGAACTGGTGAGCTGGTGATCGCATGAACTTTGGCGTTCCCGGATTCCTGCCGCTGCTCGCCGTTCCCGGCGTGCTCCTGCTGCTCTGGTTCTGGCAGGTCTGGCGGCGGCGGGTTGATGCGCGCGCGTTCCTGCAGGGCCGCCAGGTCCCGGTGCACGAGCGCGTGCCGTTCTTCGGCGAGCTGCTGTTCTGGTTTTTCCTGCTGGCCGCGGCGACGTCCGCGATCCTGGCGCTGGCGCGGCCGACCGCGGTCACCTCGCTGGTTCGCACCGCCGGCGTCGACCTCGTCATCCTGCAGGACGGGTCCTCGTCCATGCACGTCACCGACGTCCGCGGCAACCGCTGGCAGCGCTCGATGCGCTTTCTCCGCACGCTCGGCGAATCGCTGCGCTGGGAAAACGATCGCGTCGCGATGGCGCTGTTCGCGCACATGGCGACCCCGCAGATTCGCCTGACGAAAGATCCGAACACCTATTTCTTCTTCCTCGATCACCTCGAGGAAAAATCGCCGTTCCGTCTCGAAGACGATGGCACGTGGGACACCAATACCGAGCGCGGCATCTACTGGGGGCTGCGGCTGATCGAGAAGGACGAAGAGATCCGTCGCAACACGCCCGGTAAGAAGGCGGCGCCGGAAGACGACAACGCGCGCGCGTTCATCCTGATCTCGGACGGGCAGTCGTGGAGCGGCGAGGTCGCCAAGTCGCTGGCCCTCGCGCAGGAGAAGGGCGTGCCGCTGAACGTCATCGGTGTCGGCACCACCGTGGGCGGCATTATTCCGGATCCGCTGCGCGGACAGAACGGCCAACCGGCGATTCGCTCGTTCCTCAATCGCGCGGAGCTGTCGAGGCTGGCCACCGCCGGCGGCGGCCGTTACTTCGAGCTCGATCGCGAAACCGATCGCGACATCGCGAACACCATCATCGAGCAAACGCGGCGCCAGGCCGGCACGCGCGGCGTGCAGGAAGGGGCGCGCGATCTCTACTGGAACTTCCTGCTTGCGGCGGCGGCCTTCCTTGGCGTTGGCGTGTTGTTCCTGCGCGATCGCGTCGCGCTCGCCCTTCAGCTGTCAGCGGCGACCGCGGTCTTCATTTTCATCGCAGCGATTTTTTAGCACACTTTCTGCGGAGCCCAGACGATCACGTCGAGGCGCTTCGCAAAATGTAGCAGCGGCGTGGTGTCGGGCAGCAACACCTCGTGCGGCTTCAGCATGTCGTTACGGTGAATCAACGCCTCGGCACGCTGCAACGGCCACTGGCGATGGTGCACCTCGCATCGCAGGAGGCTGCCGCGCCGATCCTGTGCGTACAGGCAATAGCGCTCGGTCAGCCAGTGTTCGAGCGAGCCCGGCTTTGACAAGTACGGCGCATCGGTGGGGCGGTACGAGCCTGCAAACGCCACCGGCGACCGGCGCCGCTGCGATCGGTAATCGACCCCGGCGTGGCCCACGTCCACCGTCATCCTCGCGTGTTGGTACGGAAGGTGAAAGAAGCGCCGCGCCGCCCACACCGCGAGCGGGTTCGACGCATCGAGGCTGCGAAACCACACTCCGGGCTTGCCATCGCGGGTGACGTAGAGGCGGAGATTGAGCTCGGGAAAGGCGGACAGCCACGGCAGATCCGGCCCCCCTGGGATGCTGACGCCTTCCATCCTGAACGGCACGAGGCCGATCCAGGTCTGCCGATCGAACGCATCAACTTCGAGACTGGCGGGGACGAGGTGCCGCACGCTCGCGACCGGCATGGGCCAGTGGGCGAACAACAGGTCGCACCATGTCTGCCGTCCAATCCAGGGCCGTGCCGGCATGGGCCAGGGCCGATGATGCTGATGGGCTAGCGCCGGGTGCACCAATTCACTCTAGTCCCCTGGAAACGTGATGCGTCACATATCCGGCGGCTTTGCGATCACGCGCGTGACTGCCCCGTATCGGGTGCGGCGGGAGCAGCCGCGGGTGGCCGTGCTCTCCGACAACGGCATCGCCAGCTCCGGCGAGGCCACGCTGATCGCGTTTCGCCTGCGGCCGAACACGCGCTCGTTCGGCGAGGCCACCTGCGGGTTGTCGACTGCGAACGCGACCTACACGCTGAGCGACGGCGGCACGCTGACGCTGACCACATCTGTGATGGCCGACCGCCAGAAGACGCCGTTTGGCGATTCGAGTGCGCCTGACGAGGTTTTCATCAGCCAGGCGGATGCCGTGCAGCGGGCGATCGCCTGGCTGCAATCGGGAACCTGATGAGTGACCTTCGCGTCCCGCTACGCAGTCTGGGGCGCAGCAAGGGTTTCACCATCGGCAGCGCGCTGACGCTCGCGCTCGGCATCGGCGCCGCCACCACCATTCTCAGCGGAGTCACGGCGTCATGCTGCGGCCGCTGCCGTACGCGTCGCCGTCATCGCTCGGCCGCGTCAGGCAGCAGCGTATTGCCCCGATCTCGGTAGGCAGGATTGCGTCAAGTGTGGCAACCCGTCAGAATTGCCGCCCGGCGTCGACGGTCCCTCGCGTCTTCGGCGGCTATAATCGGCCTGTGCATCCAGCCAGTCGTCACGCGGACTCGACGCCCGACATCGAGGAGCGACTCATTCAAAAATGGCGCAGCATGTCGGCGGAGCAGAAGCTCACGATTTCACTGAGCATGAGCCAGGCCGTCCGTGAACTCGCACTCGCCGGTATCCGGCAGCGCCACCCTGCGGCCGAGCCCCGCGAGCAAGTACTCAGACTCGCGATCGTAACCCTCGGCTTGGAGCTGGCCACCGCGGCCTATCCGGAGATCTCGGCGCTGGATCGGTTGTGAGCGACGCGGCCGATCCCCTGGAGGTGGCCCAAAGCGTGACCAGAGATCGCCGGCCGGGTCCTGTATGTCCATCCGCCCGAGGACATCCTTCTCCAAAAACTGCGTTGGTATCGCAAGGGCGGCGAAGTGTCCGACCGCCAGTGGCGCGACATCCTGGGAATTGTTCGCGTGCAGGGCGCCCGGCTGGATCTGGGCTATTTGCATCGCAATGCTCCAGTGCTCGACGTGTCGGATCTGTTGGAGCGCGCGTTGCGAGCGGGGTGACGGGAACGCGTTGGTTGACGGGACGGCACTTCTTGGCGGGAACGCACTTCTTGACGGGATCTCGCACGACTGCGCACGGCTTTTGCACTTGATCAGAAGTTTCCTCGAGGAGAACGGTCTTGCGCCACATCGTCCGCCTGCCCAATGGGATGAACGCGCACTGGTTGTGTGTCCCGCTGTTGTTGCTCGTAACGTCAGTTGCGGGCACTGGACCGGCGCCCGGCGTCGGGACGTGCCCCTTAAGAAGTGCCTTCCCGTCAGGAATTGCCATCCCGGCCCGTGATGCACAATAGTGAATAACGTGAAAGGCTGGATCCTGGCGGCCGTGCTCGCAGCTGGCTTCGTCGCGGCGGCGTGCACGTCAGAGCCCGAAGACTACACCACGAAGATCGCGGCCGCCCGCGCCGCGAAAGACGCCGGCTTCAAGAGCGATCCCGATTCGCCGGTGCCGGCGGACAAGAAAGCCGAGCTCTTGCCGCTGTCGTATTTCCCGATTGACGAAACCTACGCGGTGCCGGCCTCCCTGGAGCCGGCCACCGAGCGCACCCGCATCCAGGTGCCAACCTCCACCGGCAAGATCCGCGACATCGAGCGCGTCGGTACGCTCAAGTTCTCGCTCAGGGGACAACCGCTGAAGCTGACGGCCTTCATGGAAGTGGAGGACCCGCGGGCCAACCGGCTGTTCGTCCCTTTTTCGGATTTGACCAGTGGCGCCGAAAGCTACGCCGCCGGCCGCTACATGGAGCTCGACCCCACGCCGACCGGCATCTACGTCGTCGATTTCAACGTCGCCTATCATCCATACTGCTACTACAGCCCCGAGTACGATTGCCCGTATCCGCCGGCGGAGAACCGTTTGTCCACGCCGATCCGCGCGGGCGAGCGGCTGCCCAGGGCCGCGTCGAGCGTGCCGTGACGCTGACTGCCCTTCAGGCCATCGTGTTCGACTTCGATGGCGTGATCGTCGACACCGAGCGCCTTCACCTGCTCGCCTACCAGGACATCCTGGCGCCGAAGGGCATCACGATGTCGGCCGACGACTACTTCGCGCGCTATCTCGGCTACGACGACGTCGGCGTGTTCAAGGCGATTGGCAAGGACCAGGATCTGCCGATGGATGACGGCCGGGTCACGGCCCTCATCGCCGAGAAGGGCCGCCGCTACGAAGAACTATCTGCCGCCGGCGAAATGCTGTTTCCAGGCGCGGCCGACTTCATCCGCGCGGCGGCCGGCGCCGTGCCGATCGCGATCGCCTCGGGTTCGCTCACGTACGAGATCGAAGAGATCCTCGAACGCACCGGACTGCGCCCGCTGTTTACGGTGATCGTCGGCGCCGATCAGACCGAGCGCAGCAAGCCCAGTCCCGATCCCTACGTGACGGCGTTTGCCCGCCTTCGCGCGGTGACCGGCCGCGAGCTCATCCCCTCGCGGACGGTGGCGATCGAAGACACGACATGGGGGCTGGTCTCGGCGCGGGGCGCCGAACTGCGCTGCGTCGCGGTCACCAACACCTACTCGGCACCGGAGCTGCGCGCCGACGCAGAGCTGGTGGTGCCGGGCCTGCACGCGCTTACGCTCGCCGCGCTGGACGCGCTGTGTGCCGACTGATGCTGTCGTGACACCGCTCGCCGATCAGATCGTCGACGCCGCCGATCGGCCCGGGTCCGATCTGGCCGCGGCCGCGCTGCTGGTCGCGCGGATCGAATACCCGCGGCTCGATCCGTCGCCGTATCTCGAGCGGCTCGATCGCCTCGGCGATGCCGCGTTTCACTTTGTGGCAAAAGACCCCGGGCAGGACGCGCCGCTGGCCGCGCGCATCGACGCCGTCAACCGCTACCTGTTCGGCGAGCTGGGTTTTGCCGGCAACCGCGAGCACTACGACGACCCGCGCAACAGCTGCCTCAACGAAGTGATGGATCGGAAGAAAGGGATTCCGATCACCATGGCCCTGGTCTACATCGAAGTGGCGCGCCGCGCCGGCGTGCGCGCCGAGGGCGTGAATTTCCCCGGCCACTTCCTGGTGCGGGCGCTGCAGGATCCGCATGCCGGCAACCCGAATGACGGGCTGATCGTCGACCCGTTCCATGGCGGCGCGATCCTGAACGAGGCCGACTGCCGGCTGCTGCTCGATCGCTACATGGAGGACGCGGCCTTTGAGCCTTCGTTATTGGCGGGAGCCACCCGCCGGCAGGTGGTGGTGCGGATGCTGCTCAACCTGAAGAAGCTGTACGTGAAGATGCATTCGTTCCCGCAGGCGCGGGCCGCCACTGATGCGCTGCTGGCGCTGCAGCCCTCGTCGCTCGCCGACCTGCGCGACCGCGGCTTGCTCGCGTACCACATGAACGATTTCTCACACGCGCTGCGGGACCTCGAGGAATACCTCAAGCTGGCGCGGCTGTCGGAACAGGATGAAGACGAGCGGAAAGAAACCGAGCAGGTCTGGGAGCACGTCAAGACGCTGCGCCGCCGCGTGGCGCAACTGAACTGATCACGTACGTTAGCCACCGAGTACGCAGAGGACACAGAGCCAAAGTTTCTAAATGCGAAATTGCCGCTCAGCGGCTGTGTTGCATTTTGAAAAACGTTCTCTGTGTCCTCTGTGTCCTCTGTGGCCAGGCGCACGTGTCAGCGAAGTTGCCCGATCTCTCTATACAGGTAAGCAGACGCAATCACGCCGTTATGGAAGTTCCCGAGATCGAGCTTCTCATCAGGCGCGTGGGCGTTTTCGTCCGGCAGGCCGACGCCGAACAGCACGCACGGCACGCCGAGCTCCTCCTGGAACGTTGACACCACCGGAATCGAGCCGCCCTCGCGGTTGAAGACCGGGCGCTGGCCGAAGCCCTGCTCGATGGCGCGGCCGGCGGCCTGCACGAACTTGTTGTCGAACTCGGTCATCCACGGCTTGCCGCCGTGCATGCGCGTGATCTTGAGCTCGACCGTTTTCGGTGTGACCTTCCTGACGTAGTCCTCGAACAGGTCGCCGATCTTCTTCGGGTCCTGGTTCGGCACCAGCCGCATGCTGACCTTCGCCATCGCGATGGCCGGCAGCACGGTCTTGGCGCCGTCGCCCGTGAATCCCGACAGCAGGCCGTTGACTTCGAACGTCGGCCTCGCCCACACCCGCTCAAGCGTGGTGTAGCCGGTTTCCCCGAACAGCTTCGGCGCCCCGAGCTCGTGTTTGTACTTCTTCTCGTTGAACGGCAGCTTCGCCCACTCCGCGCGCTCTTCCGGCCTCAACGCCACCACATCGTCATAGAAGCCGTCGATCTTGACGCGTCCGCTCTTGTCTTTCATTTGCGCGAGCACCTGCGCGAGCACCATCGCCGGGTTGGCCACCGCACCGCCGAACGATCCGGAATGCAGATCCGATTTGCTGCCGCGCAGATCGATCTGGAAGTAGGTCAGGCCGCGGAGGCCGTAACAAATCGAGGGAATGCCGCGATCGAACATCGGCGAGTCGGAGATGACGACGACGTCGGCCTTGAGCAGGTCCTTGTGGGCGTTGATGAAATTGTCGAGATTGGCGCTGCCGACTTCTTCTTCACCCTCGATCAGGATCTTCATGTTGACCGGCAGGCTGCCGGCCTGCTTCAAGTGCGCCTCGATGGCCTTGAAGTGCATGAAGACCTGCCCCTTGTCGTCGGCCGAGCCGCGCGCGTAGATCTCGCCGTCGCGGATGGTGGCCTCGAAGGGCGGCGAGGTCCACAGGTTGACCGGGTCAACCGGCTGCACATCGTAATGGCCGTAGAACAGGATCGTCGGCGCGCCGGCCGCGCCGAGCCACTCGCCGTAGACCACCGGGTGCCCCGGCGTTTCTTCGAGGCGGACGTTCTGCAGCCCGATGCGGCGCATTTCGTCGGCGGTCCATTCGGCGCACGTGCGGACGTCGCCCTTGTGCTCGGGCAGCGCGCTGATGCTGGGTATGGCGAGGTAGCGCTTCATCTCGTCGATGTAGCGATCGCGGTTGACGTTGATGAAGTCGACGATCTTGTCCATGGTTTATCCCACGTTGTCGGGGGCGCGCGAGCCGGTGAGCATGTCCACGGCGGCGGTGAGGCGCTCCAGGTTGAAAGGCTTCATGAAATAACTGCAGCGCGATTGGTCCAGGAACTCGCGCGTGTCCTCCCCGTCGATGTCGCCGGTGATGAAAATGAAGCGGCGGGCCATTTCCGGCCGGATTTGACACACCCGGCCATACACTTCCTGACCGCTGAGCTCCGGCATCTTGACATCGCAGATCACCACATCGTAGGCCGTTCGCTCGATCATGACCAGCGCGCGCCGCGACAGCGTCGTGCTTTCGACGTCGTAGCCGGCACCGGCCAGCACCCGGCGCACCAGCGCGGCATTGGATTCCTCGTCGTCCACGACCAGGGCCTTCGGCCGCCTGGCTGGAACATCGACCTGTTCTTCGGCCAGCGCGACAGCGGCGTAAGCCGGTCCGGGCGCGGCCGCCGGCATCCTGGCCTCGCTCGCGCGCGGCGGGGCTCCGGCCGCAGCAGCCGTCGCCGTTGCCAGCGACTCGGCCATCACCGGCAGCTCGATCGTAAACACCGCTCCGCCCGCAGCCGCGTTGCGGGCGGTGATCTGGCCGCCGTGCTCGCGCACGATCCCATAGCACACCGAGAGGCCGAGCCCCGTGCCCTGCCCGACCTCGCGAGTCGTAAAGAACGGGTCGAAGACGCGGCTCAAGTCCTCTTCCTTGAGGCCGCTGCCGTTGTCCGAGACCTCCACCAGGATGCGATCCGGGCTGCCGCGCCAACCGGTAGTCACGGTAATCTCGGCGGGTGCGGCGCGCGGTACGGCCGAGGGCAGGCTGCTGCCGTCGCGCCGGGCCGCAATCGCGTGCTCGGCGTTCTGGATCAGGTTGACGAGCACGTCCTGGAGCCTCGCGTGATCGATGTACACGAGCGGCAGCCGATCGGAGATCTCGACGCGAATCTGGATGTCGGACGATTTCAATTCGGGTTCGCGCGCCGCCACGGCATCCCTGACGACACGATTGATCTGTTGCCAGCCGCGCGCCGACGAGGTCCGGCCGGCAAAGGTCAGCAGGTTGCGGACGATGCTGGCGGCGCGATTGGCGTTGTCGCGGATCGCCCTCAGCTCTTCGGCCTCGGGCGCCGATGGCCGTGCCGCGAGCATCAACTCGGCGTAGCCGAGCACCCCCTGCAGGGGATTATTCAGCTCGTGGGCGACGCCGGACACCAGCTGCCCCACCGCCGCCAGCTTCTCTTTCTGTACGAGCTGCTCGCGCGTTGACACCAGCTCCTGGCTGGCGCGGATCAACGCGCGCCGCGAGAGAAACTCGCGGACCACGACAACCACGCCAAACGGGATCATCATCGCCAGCGCCACGCGCGTGCGCAACGATTCGGTCTGCGGCGACACCGCGAAGAGCCGCCGCGCGATCTCGTCGATGGCCGGGATCGCCACGAGCAGCGTGATCGCGATCATCGAGACATAGGGTAGCCGCTCCAGCGGCGGCGCCTCGCCGGCGGGCTCGAACAGTTGTTCGTCGTAGGCGATGGCGGCCGCGATCGCCAGCACGACATACGGCGCCATGAACGCGAGGTCCCATAACCCGCCGGCGGTGTACGGCCCCCGCCGTTCGACGTAGTCGAACACGATGCCGCTGAAGAACATCAGCCACAGGCCGGCCGCGTACACACCCAGCAGTTTTCGCCACGCGGGCGAAGTCGAGGTGCGCCAGACGCCGGTGCCCCACACCGCCAGCAGCAGATTGCGCGCGTTCAACAACTGGGTGAGGTTGTCGCTGTAGACCTGTTCGGGCCCGTCGGTCATTTCGATCGAGACGACGAAATAGATGTAGACGAACGCGAAGAACAGCGCGATCAAGACGAGGTCGAGCAGCAAGATGTCGAACAGCCAGCGCGGCCGATCGCGCTCGGGCCGGCCGTACAAGGCCGCCGCCAGCGGAATGCTCGACACGAAGAAGATCGGATCGGTCAGTGCCTCCACCGGCACGCCGGCGCCGGCGACGGCGTAGTAGGTCCAGACGCCCTGGCCGATCGCCCACACGATGCCGTGAATGGCGTTGAGGTTCCAGAAAACGCGGACCTGCCCGCGGCACCGCCGCGCGAGCGTCCTCGTCAGCGCCGCGTACGCCAGCGGCGGAATCAGCTGCGCAAGATCGCCGAGCGCCACGAGCTGCCCGCCCGTCACGATCGACAGGATTGAAAAGGCAAGCAGCACGCCGCCCCCGGCGAGGCCTACCGTCCGGGTCATCGCGCCCAGTATATCGTCCCGTTATCGGGCGATCGTCCACTGCGGTCCGTCGTGCCGCGCGCGTCCCTCATCTTCGAGCTTGCACAAGTGCGCAAGCACGCTCTCACGGGCCATCGGCGCCAGCGCGTTGGCCAGGCGCGGATAGATCAATGTAGTGATTTGCTCCACTGTGGACGAGCCCGCGACGAGCGCCGCCAGCACTTGCTGCTCGCGTTCCGCACGGTGATCCACGTAGTGCCGTATCAGCGCGGCAGGATCGTCGATCGCCGGGCCGTGGGCCGGCCACGCGCGCTGCGGCTTCAGTTCGAGCAACCGCTGCAGCGATCGCAGATAGTCGGCGAGGCTGCCGCCGTCGGAGGCGGGTATGAACACCGTCGTTCCGGCCACCAGCAGATCGCCTACGAAGGCGGTCCGCGAGGCTTCGTGCCAGAACGCCAGATGATCGGGCGAGTGCCCGGGCGTGTGAATCGCCTCGAGGTCGCCCTGGCCGGTCGGCACGCGATCGCCAGGGCCAATCGTCTGCCATGGCACGTCAATCTTCTTGTCGCGCTCGGGCCAGGGCATCTTGAAGAACCTGGTCGACGGCCAGCGCGCGCGGATCGCGGGCGCTCCGTTGGCGTGATCGCTATGGGCGTGCGTCACGAGCACCAGCCCGGGACCACCCGGTGATGCCGCCGCGATAGCGTCGAGATGCGCCGCGTGGCCGACGCCGGCATCGATCAGCACCGGCTGCGGGCCGGGAATCAGGTAGGTCCAGTTGCCCTCGCCGGTGAACGGACCTGGGTTGCTCGCGTGTAAGAGCGTCGGCGTCACAGCTGAAAAGTTGAAAGTTGAAAGTTGACAGTTAGGACCGCGGCTTGAAGTGCAGCCACAGTGACAGCACGAGGTAGTAGATCGGAAAGCTCAACGACAGCCGCGTCCACGGACCGTCGACCGCGGGAAGCCGGAAGATCAGCCACGTGAATAACACCGCCCACATGGTGCCGAGCACGAGCGTCGGCACCTTGAGCGTCATGGTGCGGGAGGGATAGATGTAGCGGATCGGGACGAACACGAGCACGGCGAGCGCGATGAGGATCACGGCATTCACCACCGTCGGCAGGCCCAATACGAACAGATAGACGACGACGATGTTCCAGTACGACGGGAAGCCGGTGAAGAAGTGATCGGGCAGCTGGCCGCCCCGGCGTAACGCCACCTCCGGGCTGTCGATCACGATCTTCGCGTCTGCCTGGCCGAAGCCGTACGCGCTCGACAGCACCATGGCCGCGCACACCGGAAACGGCGCGGGCACGAGCTCTGCCTGCCAGACGACCAGCGCCGGAATGAAGACGTAGGTCAGGTAGTCAACGATGTCATCGAGGCGGCCGCCGTCGAAGTTGGGCAACCGTTCCTTCACCCGCAACGCGCGGGCGAGCCAGCCGTCGGTCGAGTCGACGAACGTCGCGACGACAAAGTAAATGAAGACGCCGCGAAAGTTGTGCGCGAAGGTCAGGCCGGTGGCAAGCAGGGCGATCACGGCGCCGGTCGCCGTGTAGAGATGCGCGATCCACGGCAGGATCGTCACGTCAGAGGCGTCGTTCCGCGTGCGGGAACGAGTTCCACACCGGCACGCCGCAGAAGTGCGAGCCTTCGGTGCAGCGCGGCGAGACGATCTTGTTTCTCAGCACGCACGGCGGGCCCAGGTAGCGGCCCAGCTGCGGGTGAATGGCCTGCACCTGGCTGATCTCGTCCATCGAGGCCAGGTAGATCTCTTCCTGCGCGTTGAAGCAGGTGCGCAGCGTCCACTTGTGCTGCAAGGCGATGAACGATCCCGATTCGACCAGCCGGAGGGCCTTGGCATTCGGCAGTACGTACAAGGCGTGCTCGAGCGGCACGCCGAGCGCCAGCAGGCGGTTCTTGGCAGTCCACGCGTCGGCCATCGCCTGCTCGTAGACCGCAAGCGCGGCTGCGTTCTGCCGGATCAGGCGCGGCGTCACGTAGTCGGGCGAGATCGTGTCGGCAAGGGTCATCATCGGCCGCGACGCCGGGACCATGCGATGGCGCTGATCCTGCGAGTCGGCGGTGTGGCTCAAGCGCTTCTCGAACACATAGCTGGCGTGATTGAGCGTCCGCATCATCGGCGAGTGATACGCGACGTCCAGCATGTCGACGCGGTACGGGTTCCGGGCGGGGTTCATCACGCGATCGATCGCCTCCGCGTCGTCCAGTTCGGCGGTGGTGAGGCCGAAGGTGGCGCGGACCGCGTCGGCGACGACCCGCTCGGCGCCGGCGGACCAGTCGCGGAGCCGCGACACTCGGCCGCCCAGGCGGCGATCGAATTCGGCGGCGTAGGCATCGCCGGACGCGCGCGTGCCGGGGAACGCCAGCTCGGGCAGGTGGTCGCGCTCGAGGGTGTCGAGGCCGATCTTGTCGAAGAACATCGGGTCGACTTCCTTGACGAGGTCGACCATGGCGCCAATCACCATCGCGGCTTCGTAAGGCACGTCGCCGGCGCTCGACATCCGGTGCAGGCGGTGCAGCACGATGCCCGAGACGGTGTGCACCATCGATGTGAAGGCGCCGATCGGAATCACGTAGCGGGCGGTCTCGATCGCCTTCTTTTCCGCTTCACGTTCCACGGTCTTCAGCCGGGCCGCCGAATTGGTCGGCCGCACGTAGCGCAGCTCCTTGAGGATCGCCCACGCGTCGTCTTTGAGCAGCTCGGACAGCCGCCCGTACGAATCCCACGCGCGCAAGATCGCCTGTTCGTACACGTCGAGGGCTTCGCCGGTGATCGGCGGCACGAATGCGCGCGGCTCGTTCAGCTTGACGTAGCGCTGGCTCGACTGCTCGGAGTTATAAAACGGGTACGAGTGCAGGACGCTCCACACCAGCTGGCGCGAAATGTTCTCGAGGCCGAATTCGAAGTGCGCGTGCTGGAACACCGTGTGGTGTCCGCCTTCGAAGGTCAGCGGCCCGATGGAATCGCGCTGCTTGTCGGTGACTTCGCTGCGCTCGATCACGCGCGGCGAATAGCAGGTGCGCGCCGCGGCAATCGCGCCGTCGTACGGCACGGCCGGTGAAGAGCGCAGCGTGACTTTTGGTGCAGCGGTGGCAAGCGCGAGGGCGGGCATTTATGGGTGTGGGGACCAACCTTCAGGTTGGTCCGTTGCACGTGATTATACGCCGCTGCCGCTCGAAACGGCTGTAGTAGCATGATGCGCCCACCCGCTGAGATGGACCGCAAATCCTTGCTTCGCCTCGTGTTGTTCGCGGTCGCGGTCCAGATTGTTTACGCCGTCGGCCTGGGCCATACCCCGCCACACCTGCACCGCGACGAAGTCGACATCGCCTTGCAGGCGCATTCGATCTCGACTACCGGACGCGATCTCGACGGCCGCCTGTTGCCGCTGTACTTCCGCATGCACCATCTTGGGCCCAACGTCTGGTTCCACCCGCTGATCGTGTACGTGACCGCCGTGTTCCTGTGGTTCCTGCCGTTCACCGAAGCGGCACTGCGGTTTCCGACCACGGTGATCGCGACACTCAACGTGGTGTTGATGTATTTCGTGGCCCGGCGGCTGTTCGGCACCGAGCGGTGGGCGTTCGTCTCGGCCGCCCTGCTCGCCATGACGCCGGCGCATTTTCTGCACGGACGTTTACTGTTCGACTTCATCTACCCGCTGCCATTCGTACTGACGTGGCTGCTCTTCCTGCTCCGGTATCTCGACGCCGGCCGGCCGTGGCTGTTGTTTGCAGCGACGACCGCACTCGGCATCGGCGTCTTCAGTTACATCGCGTCGGTGATCATGATGCCGGTCTACCTGGTGATGACCGCGCTGGTGCTGGTGTCGAAACAGCGCCTGTCGCTGCGCGGTGGCGCGATGGCCGCCGCGGGGTTTCTCTGGCCGTTGCTGTTGTGGATTCCCTGGGTGGCAACGCAACCGACGTTTGTGGCCGAGGTCCTCAATCGCTACGGCGTGACCGGCGGAGCCGAATCCATTCCGATCGCGCCCGCGGGCTCTTCAATCGCGGAGCTCGCGCGCTCGGCCGCGAGCCATTTCCGATTTTCCAAGGTGGCCGAGCGGGTGACGCTCTATTGGGCGTTTTTTGATCCGGCATTTCTCTATCTGATCGGCGGCTTTACCAGGATGACGAACTCGACGCGGCTCGTCGGCGTCTTCCTGATGCCGTTCATCCTGCTCGTGCCGTTGGGCATGGTGCAGATGGCGACGGTCAGGCGCGGCATGATCAGCGCCGTGATTGTCGCAGCGTTTTGGCTCGCACCGCTGGCGGCGGTGCTCACCGTCCTCGATCCATATGCGAGCGATCGCGAGCTGGCGATCGTCGTGTTCGGCGTGCTGATCGCAACCTGCGGTGTGGAGCGGCTGCTGGCGTACCGGAGCCGTCTCGGCCGGGCGTTTGCCGTCGGCCTAATCGCGCTGGTGCCGCTGCATTTCCTGTTTTTCCAGTGGCACTATTTCGGCGACTACCATTTGCGCTCGGCGGTCTACTACGAGTGGAACCATCGCGACGCGCTCGAAGCCATCATCGCGCGCGAAGACGTCAATGCTCCGAGGCCCATCTACTTGACGACGGGCACCGCCACGCCGAGGGCGGGGTACTGGCGGCTGTCGCTCATCAAGCACAAGCGGCTGGATCTGCTTGCGCATACGACATATTTCGACGCCGCTGCGCTGGACCTGGCGACCCTGCCGGCCAACAGCCTCGTGCTGGCGACGGTGGACGAGCTGCGCGTGCTGACCGGTCCCGGCAAGTTGCGCGTGATCTATAGTGCGCCCGAACCCGGAGACGATCCGTTCTTCCACGTGCTCGAGCGTTAGAAGAAGGTGCCAAGGGTGCCAAGGGTGCCTAAGGTGCCAAGGGGTTGGTGCCAAGGGTGCCACGGTGTGCTCGCCACTGGCCGGTGTTATTATTCAGCCCGCGGCCGGACTGGCCCAGCCGCGGAAAAAAGGATTAATCATGAAACGCTTGCTGGGATTACTTGGTCTCGTGCTCTTGCTGTCACCTGCCGCCGCGGGTGCCCAGGGACTCGCGCCGGCCGACGCCGGCGACTTCATGGGCGTGTGGACCCTGACGCTCGACAGTCCGCAGGGCCCGTTCGAGCAAAACCTGACGCTCAAAGACGAGGGCGGCAAGGTCGTCGCCGAAATCACCAGCCAGATGCAGCCGGAGGCGCAGAAGGTCACCGACGTCAGCAAGGAAAAGACCGACCTCGTACTGAAGTTCGCCGGTAATTTCCAGGGCAACCCGTTTGACGCCGTCATCACGATGACACCCGATGGCGCTGACAAGGCCAAGGTGTTGTTCGACATCAACGGCGGACAGTTTTCCATGTCCGGCACCGGCGCGCGAACCAAAAAGTAGTCTCAGTTGCCAGTTGCCAGTTGCCAGTTAACAGAAGAGCACTTTGGAAACTGGAAACTGGCAACTGGAAACTGTTCTTAGGTTTGTCCTACCCCAGCTTCGCCAGATTCTGCGCCAGCACTGACCCGCGCGCGGCTGATGCGGCCGCGCGTGCGCGGTGCTCCGACGCCACCGTGCCCTGCGTCATCAACGACGCCGCGAATTCCATCTCGGCATTCGGCGCGCCTGTCATCGCGATCGCCTTCTTCACGAAACCGTAGCCGTCGACCTTCAGCGTTTCGTCGGTCGCCTGCCACGCCTTGTCTCTGGACCAGAATGCGCTGCCCTCGCGGAGGTGGGCCGCCTGCTTGTACGACTCGATCAGGTAGCCGGCATCGAACCATGCCTGTGCGCCGCCGCGCGGTGTCAGGGCCCGGCCCATCACGACGGTCAGCAGCTGATGAGCCACCGCCGGATCCTTCATCGCATAGATCGTGGCCCGGCGCAGGTTTTCCATACGCGTCAGCACCGGCGCGTCGCTATCCAGCAGCTGAGCCACTTCGGCCGGCAGCTTCTTGACGTCGTACGACGCAAGCGGCGTGTTCCAGCCCGAGCCGCTGCCCCAGGCGACGAGCGTACCGCCGGCGGTGTCGAACGGGTGACAGATGAGCGGTGGACCGGCAAGGGCGGGGCTGGCAAAGGCCAGCATCAGAACGAACGCACCGAACAGTTGAAACGTTGACTTGAACATCGAATGCCTCCTGGCCAATGAGACGGATCTCATTCGCCCAGTGTCGCGGCGCAAACCTCTGATTTGCAGCTAGTTACGGTTGGTGTAACAGTTACAACGGGGCCCGCGGCGATCCAGGCGTGCGGTTCCGGTTCATACTGCGTGCGTGGCCGCCGATCCACCGATTCCCGCCGAGGCAATTACTCCTCAGCTCAACCGCATTCTCGCCAGCAAGGGCTTTGCGAATGCCGGACGACTGAGCCGCCTCCTGCGCTACGTCGTCGAACGAACGTTGGCGGGCGAGGCCGACCAGTTGAAGGAGTATGCGGTTGGCGTCGAGGTCTTCGACCGCGATGACAAGTACGACCCGCGCCTCGATTCGATCGTGCGGGTCGAAGCGGGCCGGCTGCGCAGCCGGCTCGACGAGTACTACAACGGCGAGGGCGCGGCCGACGAGGTGCGCATCGTGCTGCCTCGCGGCGGATACTCCGCGCAGTTCGAGCGGCGCAGCGAACCGCTGGTGCCGCCCATCGTCACCGAACCCGCGAAGCCGTCACGGTCGTGGGCGACCTGGGCGCTCGTCATCGGAGCAATTGCCGTCGTTGGCGCCATCGCCGCGTGGTCGCTGGGCGGGCGGACCCGCAACGACGGCACAAGCATCGCCGTATTGGCGTTCGAGCAGTACTCGCCGAGCGGCGAAGACGAGTCCGTCGCGGCGCAGATCACCGACGGCGTCACCTCTGAGCTTGCGCGGCTGGGCACGTTGAGCGTCGTGTCTCACACGAGTGCGATGCAGTTTGCGGGCGTGCGAAAGCCCCTGAGAGAAATCGCCGCCGCTCTCGATGCCGATGTGATCATGGAAGGGTCGATTCAAAACAACCCGGACGGCATCGTGGTGTCGGCGCGGCTGGTCAACGCCACGACGGACCGCAAGATGTGGGTCGAGAATTTTCCCGGGCGAACCAGCGATATACCCGGTCTCAATCGCCGAATCGCCGCTGCGGTCAGCACCGCCGTTCGCGAACGCATTCCCGCGCGATAACTTGCGTGCTGCTTTTATCACCGGGCACCCGGGCACCGGGCACCAAACCCCTGGCACCATTGGCACCTTTGGCACCTGTGGCGCCCTATCTAACCGTCCATCGATAGACGAGGCGTCCGTTCTGTTCGATCCAGTTGTGGCACAGCCGCACGCCAGCTGTCTCTGGATGCGACGGGTCGGTCGCATTCACGATCCAGTTCACCTCGGCAGGCAACACCCCGCAAACGAGCGCAGGATTGGATTCCGTATCGATCGGGGCAGCCGCTGCGCGCAGACGATCGAGAACGGCTCGCGCCTGTTCCTCCTTGATACGGTAAGCAACACCGTAGTCACCGGCTGCGCCGCCGCGTTCCGTTAACCACGCTCCGGTCACAACGGTCAGACCACACAGCGCGGCGACGTAGGCGACCCGCCATGCAAATAAGGCGCGCCTCATCCACGCACGAGGCAGCCCGGGGCCCCCGCCGCGCGGACTTTGCGCGGTGGGGTGGAGCGTTCCATCAAACGCACCTGCCGCCAGGACCGCGGGAAGAGGCGCGAGCATGAGCGGGTACCAGGGCTGCGCCGGAATTCGCGCCAGTGAGAACACCGCAATCACTCCGGCCCACCAGAGTCCGACAACTGGAAGCGACGACGGTGATCGCAGCCAGCGCCAGAGGCCGTAGACGTAGAGCGGCGCGCCGAGGACGACTGACGCGTAATAGAACCCGGATCGCAGCGCGCTCTTCAGGAATTCGTCGCGATGCGGCGCGAAGAAGTAGAACAGATCGAACGGCATGATCTGCGCCTCGACCTTGCGCAGCAGGAACGGCCGCACGATATCGAGTCGCGGCCGATCGTCAAGAGTTCCAGGCGGTAGCGCGAGAAAATAGCTGACGTATGGAATCCAGAAGAACAGGTTGAGCCCAACTGCGATCGCGAGCGCAGCGGCCTCAACCGCGGACGGCCTGGTGAAGCGGAGGCCCGGCTCACCGCGACGTCGATCGACGAGGGATTGGATGACGAGCGCAATCGGCAGCAACGCCAGCGCGATCGGCGCCGACAAGTGCAGCTGCCCCGCGACCAGGGCGGCCAGCAGCAGAAGGACCACGCCCCGCCAGGGCCTGGGGCCGCGCACCCATTCGACGCCCCAGAGCACGGCGAGCACGCCGGGCAACAACAGATCCACCGGCCAGATCTTCCGGCTGAAGATCACCGCGAATGGCGACACCGCGCAGAGCGCGAGCGTCAGCAGCGCCCGCGGTTCGTCCATCCGCCTGCGGGCCCAGAGCCACAGCGAATAGAGGCAGAGCACATTGACGAGCGCAATCAGCCTGGCCACGGCCACTGGATCGTGCGTGGGCGCCCACAGCGCGGCCATGACCCAGGTATAGAGCGGTGGGTTGTGCACTCCGGCGTTCGAGCTCACCATGCCGTGGGTGGGAAATGGCAGACCCGACGACCAGGGATGGTCGTTCAGCAGGCGCATCGCGAGGGTGAGGCTTTCCTGCTCGTCGCCCTTGAATTCCATGGCGGCGAGATCGTAAAGGCGCAGGAACGCGCCGGCGACGATCAGCACGGCCACCCACGCGGCCGCGCGATTACTCCGGCCCGTCGTCGTCGTCTTCTTTTTCCCGCTTGGCGTGATAGCGCGAGTACTCCTCGAGATAGGTCAAGGTTTCGAGCGAGCGCATCCGGTCGAAGAACAGCACGCCGTCGAGGTGATCGTTCTCGTGCTGGACGACCCGGGCGGGAAAGTCGGTCAGGTCGAGCTCGAATCGCTTGCCGGTCCGGTCGAGCGCCGAGACCTTGACATGTTGCGCCCGCGGCACGCGGCCGCGGATATCGGGAATGCTGAGGCAGCCCTCCCACCCCTCCACCGTCTGATCGCCGATGACGAGCAGCTCGGGGTTGATGAGGATGGTGGCGTCGCCTTCGTCCCGGCCGTCGGCGTCGAGCATCGCGACGAACACCCGGACCGCTTCATGCACCTGCGGCGCGGCGAGGCCGACGCCCGAATACTCGAACATGGTGTCGACCAGGTCGTCGATGAATTGCTGCAGCGCCGCACTCTTCAGCTCCGCCTTGTCGATGGTGCGCGCCTTGGCGCGCAGGACGGGGTGGCCCATGCGGGCCACTTTCAGGATCGACATGAGGGGATTCTATACTGAGGGCTTGAGTCCTCAAGGCCTCGAGCCCTCAAGCCCTCAAGGCCTGATGATCGCGTATGCACACACATGATTCGGAGCCGGCGTACAAGTTTTGTCCCGTGTGCGGTAGCGCGCTCGAGCCGAAGGTCCTGAAGATCACCGAGCCGAAGCGGCTGGTGTGCACCAGCGCCGCGTGCGGGTTCGTGTTCTACCTGGATCCGAAGATCGCGGCCGCGACGATCATTCGCGTCAACGACGGTCGGCAGGTCGTGCTCGTAAAGCGCGCGATCGAGCCCGGCTACGGCAAATGGGTGTTTCCGGGCGGGTACGTCGACCGCGGCGAAGAGATAACGCTGGCGGCGATTCGCGAGGCCAGGGAGGAGGCGGGGCTGGAGGTCCGGCTCGATCACCTGGTAGGCATTTATTCGTACGCCGGCCGCGCGCCCGTGATCATCGTGTATGCCGCCACCAAGATGGCCGGCGAGCTGGCGGTGGATGACGAAGGGCTCGAAGCGCGCGAGTTCGATCTCGACGCGATTCCATGGGATGACCTGGCGTTCCGCAGCACTCGTGAGGCGCTCCGGGACTATCTAAACCCCTCGAACAGCGGTAATCGGATCGACGCGTAGCGCGCGCCTGGCCGGCACGATCGACGCCACTAACGCCGCGAAGGCGAGCACCGAGCACGCCGCCACGTAGGTCAGCGCGTCGGTTGACGAGATGCCGAACAGCATCGACGACAACACCCGGGTGAGGCCGAATGCGCCGGCGACGCCGACGGCAATGCCGATCGCGACCGGCCGCATGGCTTCGCGCACCAGCATCCCCATCACATCGGTCGCCCGCGCGCCGAGCGCGCGGCGGACACCGATCTCCTGCGTCCGTTGCCCGACCAGGTACGACACGACTCCATAAACGCCGATCGCCGCCAGCGCCATCGCCAGCATCGCAAACAGCCCGAGCAGCGTGGCGCGCAATCGCGGCCCGGCCACCGAGGTGTCGAGCGCGGCAGACAGGGTGGCGACCTGCGACAACGGCACTTCGCTGTCCATCTGGTTCAATTCCGCCCGCACCAACCGCGTCAGCGCGGCCGCATCGGCGTCGGCTCGCACCACCAGCCGCATAGTGTGATACGACGGCTGCTGCGTGTGCGGCTCGTACATCATCGGCACCTCGCTCTCGTCCAGCCCCAGGTGCTTCACATCCTCCACCACGCCAACGACGAGGCGCGATCCGGGGCCGCCGACCATCTGCTGGCGCTCGCGCGGAATACCGCTGTTGTGCGTGACGCGCTTGCCGATCACGTCGCCGTCGCCCGGCCAGTACTTGTGAGCCATCGACTGGCTGACAATCACGACGAGCTGTCCGTCGTTGACATCGTGCGCGTCGAACTCACGCCCCCTGATCATCGGGATGCCCATGGCGCGGAAGTAGCCCGGCGTGATCGAGCGCACTTGCGGCGACTGGCCCTGGCCGTCCGGCATCGGATGGTCTTCGATCTGAACGCCCTGGCTGTCGTAGTTGTTGCTCAACGGCAGGATGTTGATTGCGCCCACCGCCGCGACCCCGGCCACCCCGCGGACGCGCGCTTCGAGCCGCTGGTAAAACGGCATCTGGTCGCCTTCTTCATAGCGGGCCACCGGCAGCGAGACCTCCATCGACAGCACGTGTTCGGCCTTGAAGCCGGGGTCGACGTCCTGCAGCTGCCACAGGCTGCGGGCGAACAGGCCGGCCCCGACGAGCAGGATCACCGAGAGTGCGACTTCGGCCACGATCAATAGCTCGCGTGAGACGCGGCCGATCGCTGCGCCCTGCTGCTTGCCGCCTTCTTTCAACGAATCGTTCAGGTCGCCGCGCGACAAATGCAGCGCCGGCAACAAGCCGAACACGATGCTCGTCAACAACGCCGCCGCCACCGCAAAGACCAGCACGGTGCCGTCAAGACCGATCTGATCGGCACGCGGCAAGCCGGTTGCGGCGAGCACGCTCAGCGCGCGGGTCGCCCACCACGCGAGGATCAACCCACCGGCGGCACCCAGCAGGCTGAGCACGGCACTTTCAGTCAGCATCTGGCGGATCAGACGTCCGCGGTCCGCACCAATCGCCGCCCGAAGCGCCAGCTCCCGCAAGCGGCTCGCGCCTCTCGCAAGAAGCAGGTTGGCCACGTTCGCGCACGCCACGAGCAACACAAAGCCGACGGCGGCCGACAGCAGCAACAGCACCGGGCGCGACTCGCCAACCATCGACTCCAGGAGCGGTGTCACCACCACGCCCTGATCGGTGTTGTCTTGCGGATACTGCCGCTCGAGCCGCGCCGCAATCGCCTCGATCTCGGCGCGCGCGCGCTCGACCGCGACGCCGTCTTTCAGCCGCCCGATGCCCCTGATGAAATGACCGCCACGGTTCGCCTCGGCCGGGTTGAAACGAAACAGCATGAACACGTCGGCCGGGCGCTCGGGATTGATCTCAAGATGACGGAACGCCGGCGGCAGCACGCCAACCACCGTGGCCGGCAGCGCGTTCACGGTGATGCTCGATCCGACGATGGCGGGATCGGCGCCGTAGCGGCGGCGCCAGAAACCATCGGTGATAAGGGCGACGCGGGGCGCGCCGGGACGATCCTCTTCGGGGAGAAACGAACGGCCGATCGCCGGCTGGACCTGCAGCGTGGCAAAAAAGCCTTCGGTGACCTGCACGCCGCCCACCCGTTCGGCTTCGCCGTGCCCGCCGGTGATGGTGAACAGCCCGACATAGCCATTCGCGCCCATCCGCGCGAACACGGTGTTATCGCGTTCGAAGTCGAGGAAGTCGGCCGGCGAGAGGTTGCCGGGCACGCCTTCGTCCTTGTCGAACCCGTTCAGCTTCACCAGGCGATCGGCCTGCGGATACTCGAGCGGCCGCAACAGCACGGCCTGGACCACGCTGAAGATCGCGGTGGTGGCCCCGATGCCGAGCGAGAGCGTCAGGATCGCGATCACGGCGAATCCCGGGCGTTTGATGAAGCCGCGGATGGCGTAGCGAAGGTCTTGTAGAAACATGTCAGTCGCTTTGACGGCCGGGGCGGCGCGAGGGTTGTCGCCCCGCCGTGACTGCTGGGCTCGTGGAGCCCTTGACAGGCGTGGCTGGTATGATGTTTTATCATACCGTATGCCCAAGACCAAGGTTGCGCTCACGATCGACACGGACCTTCTGGAGCGCGTCGACCACCTGGTGGCGCGGCAGCGGTTCCGCAACCGCAGCCAGGCCATTGAAACCGCGCTGGCGGAGAAGCTGGCCCGGTTGGCGCGAACGCGACTCGCCGAAGAATGCGCCAAGCTCGTTCCGGCGGAAGAACAGCAGCTGGCAGACGAGGGCCTGGCGGCGACGGGCGAATCATGGCCCGAATACTGAGAGGCGAGATTCGCTGGGCCGATCTCAACCCGGTGCGCGGCCATAAGCAGGCGGGCGAGCGTCCGGTGTTGGTGCTGAGCCACGACGTCTTCAACGAGAGATCGGGCACAGTGATCGCAGTGGCCCTGACCAGCCAGGAGCCGCGGGCCGGCTACCCTCTAACGCTGGAATTGACGGCCGCAAAGTTGCCGAAGCAGTCGTGGGTAAAAATCAGCCAGATTCGTACTCTCTCCACCGAGCGCATCGGCAAGCGATTGGGCCGGGCCTCTGACGAGGAATTGGCGAAAGTGCTCGACGGGCTTCTCGAGATCGTCGGCTAGCCTGCGAGCAGCCGTCTAGCGTTGCCTGGCGGCGACACTTTCCGCTGGGGAGACCTGCAGCACCCTGAGCTGTGGGGTTTCGAGCAGGGGCAGAACCTGCAGCCCGTCGGCTTCAAGGGCGCGCGGCAGCCAGGTGCGCGAGTTGCCGATCGGATACTCCTTGAAGATATCGATGATCAGCGTCCGCTCGGGAAGCGGGGCGTCACCCTTGGACGTGAACAGATCGGCGGGACGCAGCACCGCGGGAACGCCGGTATAGACGCCGACGATCGTTTCGTCACCGCGCCGGACCAGGAACCGCTCGCGCACGTAGTCGTCCAACGCCAGCCACGCGTCGATGCGGTTGACGAGCATCAGGCAGCCGAGCTCGTCGTTGCAGGCGATGCGGTCGGTCGGTTTCAAGTCATTACGAATTTGCTCAATGCCTTCAACCTGAATCGTTGGGCGCTCCGTTGTCAACTCGTGGCCCTGCCACTGTAGTGACCCGACCACCAACAACATGGACGTGACCGTCGCGAACTTGGATTCCGCAATGGTTCGCGCGAAGGTTGTATCGGTAAGTTGAATCTCTTGATCAAATCCCGAATCGCGACCGGCAATCGCATAGAGATCGATCGCCACCGCAAGCAACATCGCCGTGATCGGCAACAGTTGATAATTCAGCGTAATACCTGAATCGATCGCTCCAAACCAAACGACCCAGCCAATCCACAGCAAATGAACGGCGCGTTCAACGGGCGGCCAGGTTCCTCCCCACCCGGCTATCCTGGCGACGAGTGCGGCGAGCAACATGACCATCACCGGCCACGCGACGCGGGCCAG
>JANOZI010001203.1:0-2204 GCA_031429375.1 Acidobacteriota bacterium
CGAAGAAGCCGCCGAATCGACAACCACGCCGCAGGCGGCGACTCGCGCGTCAGGACGCGATGGAAACCCATCGCCAGCAGCACCGCGAACAGCAACAGAAACACCTGCGAGTCAGGCTCTTCGCCGATCCCCCCGCCGGACAAGAACAACAGGGCGGGATTGAATGAGTCGTAATAGACCTCGGTCCTCGCCGTCAGCCCCACCCAACTGGACGATGATTCCTCACGAAGGTTCCTCACGAAGGTTCCGCACAGCGGTTCCGCCCAGAGGTTCCTCACGGCGGTTCTGAACCTCGTGTAGAACCCCCGTGGAGAACCCTCGTCTGGAACCGTAGTTGACACGCGGTGGACGGGCAAACGAGAATGAATGAATGTTCATTCAGTCGGTCCGGGCATGCCGGTAGCGACCCGCCGCCTCTCGGTCGTCAAGCAGGCCGCTCCCACCGGAGACAAGCGCGACGCGATCCTGCGGGCCGCGACCAAGGTGTTTGGCCAGAACGGGTTTTTCCAGTCCCAGGTGGCCGACGTCGCGCGAGTCGCGGGCGTGGCGGCCGGCACCGTTTATCTGTATTTCAAGAGCAAAGACGACTTGCTGGTGTCGATTTTCGAGCGCTCGATGCGCGAGGTCATCGCCGAAGGGCGCACCGCGCTCGAGGGCGTTTCCGACCCCGCCGAGCGGCTGCGGCGGATCGCCCATCTCCACCTCGGACGTCTCGGCAAGGACAAGAACCTCGCCGTTGTTTTCCAGGTGGAGCTGCGGCAGTCGGTGAAGTTCATGGCGCGCTTCTCCGAGACGTTCCTGCAGGACTACTTCAAGCTGATCCGCTCGACCATTGCCGACGGGCAGCAGAGCGGCGCGTTCCGCAAAGACATCAACGCAACCACGGCCACCAAGATTTTTTTTGGAGCGCTCGACGAGATGGCAACCAACTGGATGTTGAGCCGGCGCAAATACGCGTTGACGGCTGAGGCCGACGCCGTGGTCGATCTGTTCATCAACGGAGTCGCGCGGCGATGATGGCCATCAACTCGGTTGCCGTGCTGGGCGCCGGCACGATGGGCGCGCAAATCGCGCTGCACTGCGCCAATGCCGGCATCCCGTCGCTGCTGCTCGACCTCACCGCCGACCAGGCGAAACAGGGGCTCGAGAAAGCCCGCAAGCTCAAGCCCGATCCGCAGTTCACGCCCGATGCCTACAAGCTCGTCACCACCGGGGGCTTCGACACCCACCTCGACCTCATCGCCGGGTGCGACTGGATCCTCGAGGCGATCGTCGAGCGGCTCGACATCAAGCAGCAACTGCTCGCCCGTGTTGACGAAAAGCGCAAGCCCGGATCGATCGTCAGCTCGAACACTTCGGGCATTCCGATCTCGGCACTGGCAGAAGGCCGCTCCGACGACTTCCGCCGGCACTGGCTCGGCACGCACTTCTTCAACCCGCCGCGCTACCTGCGGCTGCTCGAGCTCATCCCAACTTCGGAAACCGATCCGGCGGTCGTGGCCGCCATCACGCACCTGGGTGATCACGTGCTCGGCAAGGGCGTGGTCGTCGCGAAGGACACGCCGAACTTCATCGGCAACCACATCGCGCTGTACGGTGTGGCCCGCACCCTCGAGGCGCTGGCAACCGGCAAGTACACGATTGAAGAGATCGACGCCATCACCGGCCCCGCGTTCGGCCGTCCCGGCAGCGCGACCTTCCGCACCATGGACATTGCCGGCATCGACGTGCTTGCACACGTGATGCGCAACCTCAACGAACGGCTGCCGGACGAGGCCGATCGCGCCGCATTCGCCGTGCCGCCCGTGGTCGACGAGATGCTCAAGCGGGGCTGGATTGGCGAGAAGGCCGGCAAGGGTTTCTACGAGCGGCGCAAGAATGCCGCCGGCGAAACCGAGATCTGGACGCTCGATCCGGCGACGATGGAGTACCGGCCGAAGCAGGCGGTGCGCATCGCATCGATCGAAGCCGGCCGATCGATCGACGACCTGCCCGAGCGCGTGCGCCTGCTGTTCAACGCCAAAGACAAGGCCGGCGAATTCCTGCGCACGACGCTGGCGCCGACGCTGATTTACACCGCACGCGTCACGCCGGAGATCGCCCATTCGATCGACGACGTCGATCGCGTGATGCGGTGGGGGTTCGGCTGGGACCTCGGGCCGTTCGAGTTGTTCGACGTGCTTGGCGTGAAAGAAGTGGTGGCC
>JANOZI010001204.1:0-4847 GCA_031429375.1 Acidobacteriota bacterium
CCTACCATTGGGAGGACAAGATGAAATCCAAGCTCTCGCTGACACTCGACGAGGCGCTCGTGGCCTTCGTCGACTCGGAACCGGGCGAGTCCCGCTCAGAAAAAATTGAGGCAATCGTGCGCCGCTATCGCGCTGCGCGGCGGGACGCTTCGCTTCGCAAAGAGTTGGCGGCGTTCAACGCAGCCACGGATGACGAATCAGAGTCCGCAGCGTGGCGGCAGGTAATGGAGGCTTCGCAATGGACCGAATCCGCCGCGGTGACATCTGGACCGTCTCCCTCCCGGCGTTCCCGAAGCCGCGGCCGGCGTTGATCGTTTCCATCGATCCGATCAACGACTTGCGGCCCGACGTGCTCGTCGTGCCAATCACCACACACGCCGCGCCGTTGCGTATCGCTTTACCAGACGATGACGCAACCGGACTGCGCATCGTGAGCTATGCGAAGTGCGAGTCCGTCGGTCCGCTGCATAAATCCAACTTGAAGGCCCGAATCGGGCGCCTGCCCGTAGCGGCGTGGGCGGATGTTGAGAACGGTCTCAGGCGCGTGCTGGGCCTGGAAGTCCCCGAGTAGCCGGCGCCTCAACTGCCAGTGGGAGAGGCCTTGCGATCCATCACTGGCAAGTAGGCACGCCACGGCCCAACCGCGTCGCGGTATTGCTTGGCCATGACGCGGGCCGTTTGCGCGATGTGGCCAAGGTCGTGTGCGACCCAGGTGGCGAGAAGCTGCCTCAACGTGACGGCTCCAAACTCCGGGTGTTCGCCTTCCAGCGCGAGCTCGCGGTCTGACAGGTTCCAGCTCCGCACGGCCGCGACGTTCTCCTGCCTCAGATGTGCGAACTCGTCGAGCAGGACGCTGAGACTCTTGCTTTGGCTCTCGCGGGCCTGGGCGAACCGATCGTACGGCTCGAAGCGTCGATTGGCGCCCTGCGCGAGGATGATGCGAGCCCGCGGAATCCAGTCAGTGCGTTCCCCGTGAATCAGGTGCCCGACGTTGTCGTACGCGCTGAACGTCGCCGGACCCTCATTGGGCGCGGTCCAGATGTCAGGCAACCCATCGAGGAGAGCGCGGAAGGCAGCAGGCGTGCGCTGGAGGATGACGATGCCCTGTTCTAGTTGGAAATCCATGGATCACCCCGAACGCACGATGCCATCGTCCTTGCGTGGCCCTGCTATCCCCGCGCCGTGCGTGTACGGCGCTTCGATTTAATCTTCTTTCGAACGCGGCTCGTCGGCTGCAGCGCTTTCTCGCCCAACGTGCCCCCTGAGGTTTGAAGATAGGCACGCAGTGCCTGATTGACTCTCGCTCCATCTTAAAATGACTGGTCTACGTCTGGCTCGAGCAACACCAAAATCGTCCCGGCAGTCGCGCGGGCGTGGTACTTGCCTCGCACGCCACCTTTGAGCGCAGCAAGGTCATACTCAGGCCGAAGCTCGTCTGCGTTGCTACTTTCGAGATTCTTGATAGGCATGGGCTTCAGTCTTCGTTGCCGGCCGGGCATGAATGATTCGAACATGATCCTCTCCTCGGTCGGCATGAGAGAGGAACAGAATCCGTTGCTTATTCGATGTCCCGATTGTGATGAACCGATTCTCGTCTAATGAATGGTCAGGGTCGTCGAACGTGAGCGCCAACGGGTCAGTGAACACGGTCAGCGCCTCGTCGAAGGATACCTTGTGCTTCCTGACGTTGGCAGAAGCTTTTTCCGGATCCCATTCATAGATCACGCTGTGATTCTACGCTCGCACGACTCTCGGTGGGCCAGCTACATCTCAATCTGAAGGACGTAACGATATCCAAGAACTCGTAACGAGAACTGAACGACGGCCCCAAGCACGGCGACGATCGTAATCGCGAGTATCACCTTGCGGATCCAGCTCGGCGTCCTGGTTACAACCCCGATGGACGTCGTCATCAGCAACAAGTAGGCGACTTGTAACAACCACGTCCCGGCAGTTGAGAGTGGAGGCTGTAAATCTGACGCAGGAACAATCCAGCGGGTGCTTTGCAACATGAAGACAAAGCCAGTGCCGCTGCCCAGGCTGCCCGCGAACAGGATGCCGAACACGATCGCTACCGCGATTCCGAGGAGCCACGGTATTCCGCGGAGCATCGACATGAACAGTGAACTCACTTGGGCGCCATGGGTTCCATTCCGCTCTTGGTGATGGCAGCGGCTGCCGCCGGAGAAGCCAGGAACTTGATAAGAGCGCGAGCCGCACTCACGTTCGGTGATTTCGCGACGATGCCTGCCGAAAACACCGTCGTCTTCTGAACTTCCGGCGGCAGTGGTCCAACGAAGTCGATGCCCGGTACCGGCAGCAGCTCGGGGATTTGCTGGAAACCGATCTCGGCCTCGCCGCGCGCCACCACTGCACCGACTCGCTCAGCATCAATTCGCCGGCTCTTGGGCAGGACCTGATCGGCGATCCCGAGGCGCTGGAACAATTCGGTGGTGAGATAGACGCCGCTGACGCTGGCGGAGTACGCAATTGATTTGGCCTGCAGGAGCGTTCTCTTGAAAGCCTCGACCGAGCTGATGTCCGGCTTGGGCGCGCCCGCTCTGACCGCCATGCCGATGTTCGATCGCGCCAGCTCGACCCGGCTGTCGGTCATGACCAGACCGTCCTTGATCATTTGCAGCAGCGAGTCGTCTGCAACGATGACCACGTCCGCGGGTTCGCCGCGTTGAAGCCGGCTCGGAATGAAGGCGGCTCCAGTGCCCATGGTCGTTGCGGCCGTCACCAGTTTTTCGTTCGTGACGCGCTCGGCCTGGGGAATGAGTTCCAGATACGCTGCAGTAAAGGCACCCGACGTCATCACCGTGATGTCGTTCGCGGCCGCTGTCTGGACAAGCAGCAGTGCGCCTACGACGAGCAGCGCTGGCATTCTCGACGCAAATGGCTTGGATTTCATTCCGTGGTTTCCCTCGTCCCGGCCGCAATCCGCGCCGTTCTCGACATCGCGCCTCCGATCACGTTATGTAACTCAACGTAGCAGTCTAGACCTACGAGGCGCGACAGCGCCGAGTCCCAGGAGCGAGAGAATGCGAGCGACTCCCAGCAGGGCCGCAAGGCCCGACTCCAACGAGCACAGCGTAAGCGAGCGAGTCCTCAGTAGGCAATCGCGTAACAATCCCGACGCGGATCGGCTCCCGCAAAGCGATTGCCTGTAGCCGGATCGATCATCACCGCAGTCGCACAACCTGACATTCCGAACGGGCGCAGCCGGCTGACGTCGTGGCCGCGCGCCTTCAGCTCGTTGTAAACCGCGTCCGGAATCGTCGCTTCCACGTTCAGCTGATTGAACCCGGCGGTGTGCGGCCAGAACGATCCGTAGAAATGCATCGTCTGCGCCCGCGGCCGCTCGAGCGCGGCATGCAAGTTCGGGTACCACTCGTCCCAGAAGTCGACGATGCTGAGGAAGGCCTGCAGGATGGTTTGATCCTGGTTGTCGCCACCGGGCGTGCCCAGGCCCATCATCGGCAGGTCGCCCTTGAACACAAGGCTCGGCGTCAGCGTGTACCGCGGCCGGGCGCGCGGGCGAATCTGGTTCGCGCGCGTCTTGTCGAGCCAGAACTGCTCGCCGCGCACGCTCATGCCGATGCCGGTGTCGCCGAGAATCACCGCGCCGGGCACCCACCCGCCGCTCGGCGTGACGTCGAAGATGTTGCCGTCCTTGTCGATAATCGCCATGTGCGTGGTGTCTTTGACGATGCCCGACGAGTCATCGCCCGACAAACCTGAAGGTTTGTCGCCACCTGCCGCGACTGCTCCACTGCGGGGCGTGGCGCCGTTCTGGACGTTGGCCTTCCAGAACGTCCACTGCTTGACCTGTGAATCGTGCTTCAGCGGATCGCCGGCGATGAACGAGGTGGACGATCGTTTGGGGTCGATCAGAGCCGCGCGCTCCTTGGCGTAGGCCTTCGACAACAGCCCTTCGGCCGGTACCTTCACGAAGGCGGGGTCGGCGTAGTAGGTGTCGCGATCGGCGTAGGCGAGCTTGATCGCCTCGATCACGGTGTGCAGGTAGTCGGCGCTGCCGTAACCCATTCTGTGGAGATCGAAGTTCTCGAGGATGTTGAGCGCCTGCAGCATCACCGGGCCCTGGCTGCCGAAGCCGTGCTTGTAAACCGTGTAGCCGCGATAGGTGGTCCTGGCCGGCTCCTCGATGCGCGCGAAGTAGTCGGCGAAATCGCTGGCGTCAAACGGCGCGCCGTGCTTCTGCAGGAACGCGACCATCTCTTGCGCGATGTCGCCTTTGTAGAACCGATCGCGCGCGGCGACGATGCCGGCGGCGCGGCCGCGCGCCTTCGCGCCGCGCTCGGCCTCGACCATCCGCTTGAGCGTTCGCGCGGTGGCGGGCAGCTTGATCGTTTCACCCGGCTGATACTGCGTGCCGTCGGCCTTGTGCCAGTAGGTCCTATTGCCGGGCCACTGCTCGAAGAACTTCTGCTGCGCGCGAATCGCGCGGGCGGTGCTGGTCCGCATCGGGAAGCCGTTCTCGGCGTACGCGATGCCCGGCGCCGCGACCTCTTCGAAGCTCATCGTGCCCCACTTTTCGAGCACGGTCAGCGCGGCATGCAGCGCGCCGGGGACGACAGCGGGGTCGAGCCCCGCGCCGTCGAGGGTCTTGTTGCGCGACAGGTACCAGTCGACATCGACCGCCTTCGGCGCCCATCCTTGCCCGACGATCGACGTGACCTTGCCGTCTTTCTTCGGATAGACGAGCACGAGCGCCTCGCCGCCCAGGCTGTAGAGATCCTGCTCGAGCACGCCGCCGGCGATCAACGACGCGACCCCGGCATCGAAAGCGTTGCCGCCCTTCAGCAGGATGCCGAACGCCGCCG
>JANOZI010001205.1:0-10837 GCA_031429375.1 Acidobacteriota bacterium
CTGCAGGACACGGCGGCGCGGCCGCGAGTGATCTTGATGCTCGGCCTGCAGGGCTCGGGCAAGACCACGACGACCGGCAAGCTCGCGAAGTGGCTGGCGAAACAAGGGCGCCATCCGATCGTCGTCTCGACCGACGTGCGGCGCCCGGCGGCGATCCGGCAGCTGTCGATCGTGGCGGAGCAGGCGGGCGTGCGGGTGCACGATCCGGCCGGCGAGATGGATCCGGTGGCGCGCGCGAAAGGCGCGCTCGCCGAGGCCAGGGCGGTCGGCAACGACGTCGTGATCGTCGACACGGCGGGCCGGCTGCACATCGACGACGAGCTCATGAAAGAGCTGGTCGCGATCAAGGCAGTGTCGGGACCGGCGGACCTGCTCTACGTCGCCGATGCCATGACCGGGCAGGACGCGATCAAGAGCGCGGGCGAGTTCAACGCGCAGGTCGGCGTCACCGGCGTGGTCCTGACGAAGATCGACGGCGACGCGCGCGGCGGCGCGGCGCTCTCGGTCGTGTCGGTCGTCGGCGTGCCGATCGCGTTTGTCGGCAGCGGCGAGAAGCTGGAAGACTTCGAGCCGTTCCACGCGGATCGGTTCGTGTCGCGCATGCTCGGCATGGGCGACGTGCTGTCGCTCATCGAGAAGGCCGAAGAGGTCATCGACGAGGGCGACGCCGAACGGCTGGAAGCGAAGATCCGCAAAGGCGGGTTTACGCTCGAAGACTTCCGCGATCAGCTCCGGATGCTGCGGCGGATGGGCCCGCTCGAGAAGATCATGGGCATGCTGCCGGGCATGGGCGCCATGAAGGAAATGGCCGGGCAGAAGCCCGACGAGAAGCAGCTCTCGCGTATCGAGGCGATCATCAACTCGATGACGCCGGCCGAGCGCAAGCAGGCCGACATTCTCGACGGCAGCCGCCGCAAGCGGGTGGCGAAGGGCAGCGGCACGACGGTGGAAGACGTCAACCGGCTGTTGAAGCAGTTCGTGGAAATGCAGCGCATGTTGAAGATGGTGGGGGAAATGACGGGCGAACCCATCGCCGCGCCGCCGAAGAAGAAGAAAAGAAAAGGCCCGTTCAGTCTGATGAAGTAAGGATAAATATGTTGTCGATTCGTATGCGTCGCACGGGATCCAAGAAGCGTCCGTTTTTCCGCGTCGTCCTGGCCGAGGGCAAGTCGAAGAAGGAAGGCCAGTACATCGAGGTGCTCGGCTTCTACAATCCCCGCACCAAGCCCGCGGTGGTCGAGATCGACAAGGGTCGCATTACGCATTGGATTTCCAAGGGCGCGCGGCCGTCGGACTCGGTCCGCACGCTCCTCAAACGGCACCTGACGCGCGACCGCGGCGCCGTGGTCGCGCCGGTGGCGGCACCGCCTGTCGAGCCGGTGGCGGAACAGCCTGCCGCGCCGACGGCATAAGGGGACGCCGTGGCGGATCTGAAAGGGCTCGTCGAAGCCGTCGCTCGCGCGCTGGCCGATCAACCCGACGCCGTCAGCGTGCGGGAATCCGAGCGTCGCGGCCAGACGGTGTATGAACTGCAGGTCGCCTCGAGCGACCTGGGCCGGGTCATCGGCCGCCAGGGCCGCACCGCTGCCGCGTTGCGAACATTGTTGTCGAGCGCTGCCGAAGAAGACGACCGGCGCGTCAGCCTCGACATCCGAGATCAGACCGGACGGAGTTAGGCCCGTGACGACGGAGTGGGACGACGCGATTTTAGTGGGCGTCGTGGCCCGCACCCACGGCAACCGCGGCGAGGTGATCGTCAATAGCGAAACCGACTTCCCGGACGATCGGTTTCACGACGGCGCCGAGCTGATGACGCGGTGGAAGGATGGCACCCCGGCGACCCTCGAAGTGGTTGCGATGCGGATGCATCAGGGCCGCCCGATCGTGCGGTTCAAGGGTTACGAATCGATCAACGACGCCGAGCGGCTGGCCGGCCTCGAGCTTCGAGTCGGCGGCGAAGAGACCGAGCCGCTGCCGGATGGCGAGTATTACCACCGCGACCTGATCGGGTGCACGGTGGTGACCGACAGCGGTGAGACCATCGGACAGGTGACGGCGGTGCAGGGTGAGCGTGCCGTCAGCCGGCTGGTGGTGACGAGCCCGCGGAATGAAATCATGATTCCGCTGGCCGAAGAGATTTGCACCGTAGACCTGGAGGCGAGGCGCATCACGGTGCGGCCGCCAGAAGGTCTGCTGGAGTTGAATGGAGAGTGGCGTTAGCCCGCCGTAGCGGAGCGGTCAGGAAATAGCCCGCCGCAGCGGAGCAAGGCCAAGAAATCCGCAGCGGAGCAAGGCCAAGAAATATGGTGAAGATCGACATCGTCACGATCTTCCCGGCGATGGTCGAGGCCGGCCTCGCCGAAGGCGTGGTGGGCCGCGCGAGAACGAGCGGGCTGCTCGATATCGCCGTCCATCACCTTCGCGACTTTACGACCGACAAGCATCGCGTGGTCGACGACGTGCCGTTCGGCGGCGGGCCCGGCATGGTGATGAAGCCCGAGCCGTTCTTCGCCGCGCTGGCCGCGATTGTTGGCCGGCGCGGGACGCCCGATGCGGTGGTGTTGATGTCGCCGGCGGGCGAGCGCTTTACGCAGGCCGGCGCGCGCCGGCTGGTGGCGCTGAACCACCTCGTGCTGTTGTGCGGGCGCTACGAGGGCATCGACGAGCGGGTGCGCGACGCGCTCGCGACGGAAGAGATTTCGATCGGCGATTACGTGCTGTCGGGCGGGGAAGTGCCGGCGCTGGTGGTGGTCGACACGGTCGCGCGGCTCGTGCCGGGCGTGGTGGGCGACGATCAGTCGGTCGAGGGGGATTCGTTTACGCGCGGGCTGCTCGATTACCCGCACTACACGAGGCCCGCCGAATTCGAAGGGCGCCGGGTGCCCGGCGTGCTGCTGTCGGGGCACCACGAAGAGATTCGCAAGTGGCGGCGCGACACGGCGCTCAGGCGCACCGTCGAACGCCGGCCGGAATTACTGCACGACGCGGCGCTCGACGCCGATGAACGACGGTTGCTGCGGGCCTGGAACGATGCGGGCGGGCCGGCGAGACGAGACAGAGAAGGGAGCAAGTCATGACGACGATGGAGCTGGTAGAGAAAGCGCAACTGACCGAACGGCCGCGGATGAAAGCGGGTGACACGGTGAAGGTGCATGTACGCGTCAAGGAAGGCGACAAAGAACGCATCCAGGTGTTCGAGGGTGTGGTGATCGGCCTTCGTCGCGGCGGCAACCGCGCCACGTTCACGGTGCGCAAGGTGTCGTTCAGCCAGGGCGTGGAGCGTATTTTTCCGCTCCACTCGCCGACGATCTCGAAGATCGAGGTGCTGCGCTCCGCCAAGGTCCGCCGCGCCAAGCTGTACTTCCTGCGCGACCTCAAGGGTAAGGCGGCTCGCATGAAGGAAGTAAAAAAGACCTCGTAAGCTCGCGCAAAGTGCGTACAGTGCGTACCGGTGCCTTAGTGACAAGGGTTTCCGCACGCCGCACAATTGAAAACGGCCTCCGCCGCTACGGCTTTGTCTGTGTGGCGGGGGTGGATGAAGTGGGACGGGGATGCCTGGCGGGGCCGGTAATGGCCGGCGCCGTCATTCTCGACCCTGATCGGCGTATCGATGGGCTGGCGGATTCAAAGGCGTTGACGGCCGCGGCGCGCGACCGGTTGCACGACGAAATCCGCGCCAAGTGCGTGGCGTGGGCGGTCATCGCCGTCGACCCGGACGAGATCGATCGCATCAACATTCACCAGGCGACGCTGCAGGCGATGCGGCGTGCGGTGCTGGCCCTCGCCCCCCTGCCGGATGCAGTTTTGGTAGATGCCTTTCGAATTCCGTCATTGCCGATGGCCCAGCGCGGGGTGATCGGGGGCGATCGCCGCTCGGCGGCCATCGCCGCGGCCTCGATTGTCGCCAAAGTGACGCGGGATCGGTTGATGCAAGGACTGCACGATGCCGATCCGCGTTACGGGTTCGACCGACATAAAGGATACGCCACTGCCGACCACCTGGCGGCCGTGGCGCGGTTCGGATATTCGCCGCAGCACCGGCGCACGTTCAGACCCGCAACACTGTTTGATACCATTGCCTGAGGGCCGTTACTGTGCCGCCGTTCGATCGTGAAGGAGCGCTCAAAAGCGCAGAAAAGGCCCTCAAGCAGGGCCGCATCGACGTTGCCATCGCAGAATATGTGAAGGTCGTCGAGGCGCAGCCGCGCGACTGGAACAGCGCCAATGCGCTCGGCGACCTCTACGTTCGCGCCAACCAGCTCGAAAAGGGACTCACCCAGTACACGCGGATCGCCGACCACCTCGCCACCGAGGGGTTCTATCCAAAGGCCGCGGCGCTCTACAAGAAGATCCTCAAGCTCAAGCCCGGCGACGAATACGCGCTGATGCAGTCGGCCGAACTGGCCATCAAGCAGGGCACGCTCGCCGATGCCAAAAAGCTGCTCCAGACCGTTGCCGAGTTGCGCAACAAGCGCGGCGACAAGAAGGGCGCCGCCGAAATCAGCATCCGCCTCGGCATGCTGGACCCCGAGGACCTGGACGCCCGCCTGAAAGCCGCCAAGGCTGCCGCGGACATGGGCGACAAGGCGACGGCCCTTCGCGAGTTCCGCGATGTCGCGGGCCGGCTCGAGAAGAAAGAAAAACCTGCCGAGGCCCTTGCGGTATGGCAGTCAGCGTTCGATCTCGATCCGGCGGACGAAGACGCCCGCGGCAAGCTGCTGGCGGCCTACGTGGCGGCCGGCGCGCCCGATATGGCGCGCAAGGTGGCGCGCGGTTCCGTCGAGCTCAAGCAGATCGCGCAGGCGTACGAGAAAGCCGGCCAGGCCGACGCGGCCCTGGAAGTCCTCGGCGAAGTGGCGGCACTCGATCCGGCAGACATCGAAGTCCGCGCCGGCCTCGCGCTCGCCTATGTTTCGCGTGGCGATCTCGCGCGGGCGCGCACCTATCTGTCGGCGGAAACCGCCGGCGACAATGCCGCGCTGTGGCTGACGCTGGCCGAAATCGAATTGCTGGGCGGCCGCAACGACGAAGGTCGTGCCGCCATCGTCCAGGCGCTCAAGCTCGATCGCGAGCAGGCGCAAAACGCCGTCGCGGTCGGCTGCCGGCTCGCCGAATCGAATCCGGCGGCCGGTTATCAATTCATCGACGCCGTGGCGGACGCGGCGCTCGCCGAAGGCGACTTTGCCGCGGCTGCGGTGGGCCTGCACGAGTTTACGATGCGGGTGCCGTCCCACCTCGTGGCGCTCATGCGGCTGGTGGAAATCTGCGTGGACGGCGGCCTCGAGTCCACGATGTACGAGGCGCAGGCCCAGCTGGCCGATGCCTACCTCGAGTCGGGCCGCGGCCTGGAAGCGCGCATTATCAGTGAAGACCTGGTGGCGCGCGAACCCTGGAACCGCGCCAACCTCGATCGGTTCCGGCGCGCCCTGGTCATGCTGGGGGAGTCGGATCCGGATGCCATCATCGCCGATCGACTGAGCGGCGACAGCCCGTTCCTCGCCACCGACAAGCTCGACTTGAACGAGGGCGTCTCGTTCGATACCCCCCAGCCGCCCGCGCCGAAAGCGCCGGCGAAGAAGAAGAAAGACGCGCGGGCTGACGACGGCTCGACCGAGCTCGACCTCACCGGCGCGCTGGCCGATGCGGCCGAACCGTCGCCGCCGCCAACCGCGCCGCCGGCGCGTTCGCTCGATCAGGTCTTCCGCGGTCTGCGCGACGAGGCCGGCCGCCAGTCGTCCGAAGAGGGCGCCGCGGAGCAGTACCGGCTCGCCCTCACGTACCAGGAAATGGGAATGCACGACGACGCGGTCAAGGCGCTGGAGCTGGCGTCGCGGTCGCCGCGGCAGCGCTTCGACGCAGCCTCGATGCTCGGCCGCCTCTATCTCGAACGCAAGGACAACGCCCGGGCGATCGAATGGCTGGAGAAGGCGGCCGAGGCGCCGGCCCCGACTCCCGATGCGGGGCGCGCGCTCTTGTACGACCTGGCGCAGACGTTGGAGGCGGCGGGCGAAAGTGCCCGCGCGCTCGCGGTCTTCGTGGAGCTCGAGTCCGAATCGGGCGGCTTCCGGGACGTGGCCGGGCGCATCGATCGACTGTCCAAAGTCCAGGCGCGAGGCTGAGCCCTGTTCAGGCGGCTCCTCTTCGTAGCGCTGCTGCTTGAATCCGGATTGCTGCTGGTGTTAATCCCCTGGTCCGCGTTCTGGGACCGCAATTATTTCGTCGGCTGGTCGCCTGCCGTGAGCGCGCTGCTCACGAGCAACTATTTTCGCGGCGCCGTCACCGGCCTGGGGCTGGTCAACGTCTGGGCGGCACTAGCCGAGCTCGGGGATCTGTTCGGCTCCAGGACGCCCGGAGACGGGCAAGCATGATCATCTGCCTGGTCACCGACCGCCGCCGCCTTGGCGCTGCCGTCGGAGCCGGGCCGGCGGGTTGGGCCGAAGCCTTGGAGCGGCAGGTCAGGGCCGCCGCCGCTGCGGGCGTGGACCTCGTGCAGGTGCGTGAACCAGAGCTCGACGCGGCCGGGCTGGTCACGCTGGTCGAGCAGCTCATCGCCGCCTCGGCCGGAACGCGGGCTCGCGTCGTCGTGAACGATCGGATGGACGTCGCACTGGCCGCAGGGGCCGCCGGGGTCCATCTCAAGGAACGTTCCTTCAGGCCGTTGGACGCGCGACCAATCGTGCCCAAAGAGTTCGTTATCGGGTGTTCGATCCACAGCGCCGCGGCAGCCGCCGATCGAATCGACGCTCAGTACCTCATGGCTGGAACAGTTCTGCCGACAAGATCTAAACCGGAAGCAAAATTACTCGGTTGGGAAGGACTCAAGGCCGTGGTTGCGGCAGCCGGCGGTACGCCGGTGCTGGCGATTGGGGGCATCGACCTTCCTTCGATGAGGTTGGTGGCGTCGAGTGGCGCTGCCGGGCTGGCCGCGGTTGGGGCATTCATCCCAACAGCAGGTCAAGATATTTATGAGTTTGTGCAGAAACGAGTCAGCGACATGCGTTTGGGGTTTGACTCTGCGCCTGCCGTTTCTTAAGATTGCGCTCTGCCCCCTTGAAAGATAGGCAGTTCTGGCAAACACCCAACGTTCGATCATCGTAGCGATGGCGCCGTCTCATCCGCTTGAGCCCGGTACCCGTCTGAGGCTGGCTCGCGAAGCGAAAGGCGTGTCGACCCGACAGGTCGCGGAGTCAACGAAGCTATCGGTGCGCGCGATCGAAGCACTCGAAAGCGGCCGGGTGTCCGCACTGCCCGAAGGCATCTACCGCCGCGCGATCATTCGCGCGGTTGCGACTGAGGTCGGACTCAATCCCGACCAGTTGCTGCGCGAGTTTTCGGTCGCGCATCCCGTCGATCTGCCCGCGCCCTCCGGTCCGTGCGCGGTCGTGGAAGTACCGAAGGGACGCCAGGCGCTGCAGGGCGCGCTCGCTTTCCTTGGCGCGATTCTCCCGCTTGTCGCCGGCGTGGCGTACTTTGGATGGCCGTCGTCGCGCGCGGCTGATGTGGCGCCGATCGCTCGCCCGCGCGTGACCCGCGCCGCCGATGTGCGGCGGCCCGAGATCGTGCCCGCCGGCGGATTCAGCGAAACGCCGGCCGCGGCCGCCCGTCCGGTGGTCGTGACCTTGACGATCTCGTCGACATGCCAGCTCCGCATCGTGGCCGACGGTCGCGAGGTGCTCGGCCGCACGGTGGAGCAGGGCGAGTCGATGCCGATCGAGCTCGGCGACGAGCTGGTGCTGAGCGGCGACAACGCGGCGGCCGTGCAGTTCAGCATCAACGGCCAGGCCGGGCGCCTGCTCGGCGAGCCCGGCGACCTGCTGTCGGTGCGCATCGGCCGCGACGACTACGAAGATTTCCTGGCCAGATACTGATGGCGGCGGGGCTCCAGTCGGCACTGCTGGATTTCTTCCGGCGGGGTGAAGTTGCGCGGGATGTCCGCCTGCTGGCGGCCCAGGGCTCCATCGCGCCGCGGCCGATCGAACAACTCGCCATCCTGATGATTCTCACGTCGGATTCCGACAGCGAGATCCGCGCCACGGCCGAAGCCACCCTCGAATTGCTGCCGATCGACGTGCTCGCCAGTTTCATCGCGCGGGCCGACGTCTCGGCCGATCTGCGCGAGTTCTTCCTGAAGCGCGGCGTCCCCGCCGATGCCACGCCCGCTCCTGACGTCGAAGAGGCTCTGCCGGACGTCGACGAGACCGGCCTGGACCTCGAAGCGGCCGGACCCGACGTGACGTTGACCTTCACGCAACGTCTGGCCCACATGGGCGTCCCGGAAAAAATGAAATGCGCGACGAAGGGGACGCGGGAAATGCGGTCGATCCTGATCCGCGATCCGAACCGCATGGTGGCGGCGGCCTGCCTCAGTTGCCCGAAGGTCAACGATGCGGAGGTCGAGGCCTACGCCAAGATGGGCAACGTCTCGGAAGAGATCCTGCGGACGATCGCGAGGTCGCGGGCGTGGACCAAGAACTACGGGGTGACGCTGAGCCTCGTGAAGAACTCCAAGACCCCGGTGGCGCTGTCGATGAACCTGATGAATCGGCTCAACGAGAGCGACGTGAAGAAGATTTCGACGGACCGGAACGTCCCCGAGGCGCTCCGCCAGGCGGCGCGGAAGAAGGTAACTGCGCACCTGCGCTAGCGTCGCGCCGCAGCTGGTTCGAGTTGGGGCGGGCGGAGCCGGACCACTCCGAGCGCATCTGCGCGAGGCCGTCCATGTACACCGCCGCGCGCTCGCGCGCTTCGTCGCTCGGCAGCGTCTTCAGCAGGTCAATCGCGCGATCGACATCCCGCCTGATGGTCGCTTTCGTCGCGCTGTAATAGAGCTTCTTGATTTCGGCTACCGCATCCACCGGCATTAGAGTGCCCGAAATCCGTACGCCGCTCAAGCGCGAACGCGGTTGCGCTTGAGCGCTTTCCGGAACGCCGCCACCGGCAGCGTGTTCAGCACGTCGTCCTTGCCGAGCCACGCCCGCCGCGCGGTCAGCACGCCCCAGCGCGCGTAGCCGAGCGCGGCAATCTCGTGCGCGTCGGTGTCGATGACCAGCTTGACGCCGCGATCGCGCGCCAGCCGTGCGTGGCTGTCGCACAGGTCGAGGCGGTGAGGCTGCGAGTTGATCTCGAGCGCCACGCCGTTGGCCTTTGCCGCGTCGATCACCTTCTCGATGCTCACGCGCGACGCGTCGCGGCGCAGCAGCATCCGTCCCGTCAGGTGCCCGATGATATCGACCGACGGATGCTCGATCGCCCTGATGACCCGGGCGGTCATGTCCGCCTCGTCCTGCTGCAGCGCCGAGTGCACGGAGGCGACGACGATGTCGAGGGCCGCGAGGCAGTCGTCCGACAGATCCATCGAGCCGTCGGGCAGGATGTCGCACTCGACGCCGGCCAGCACGGTAAACCCTTTCAGGGTCTTCGACAGCGCGCGGGCCTTCTCGGCGTTCTCGAGCGTCCGCGTTTCATCCAGGCCATTGGCCATCGCCAGCGACTTCGAGTGATCGGTGATGGCGATATATTCGAGCCCGCGTTCGCGCGCCGCACGCGCCATCGTGTCGAGCGTCTCGCGCCCGTCCGATTCGGTCGTGTGCATGTGGAGGTCGCCGCGCAGGTCGCGCGGCTCGATCAGGACCGGCAGCGAGCCGGCGGCCGCGGCCTCCAGCTCGCCGCGGTTTTCACGGAGCTCTGGAGCGATCCACGCCAGCCCGAGCGCCTGGTAAATGCTGTCCTCCGTCGCGCCGGCGATCGCTCGATCCCGCGGATCGAAGAGGCCGTACTCGTTGAGCTTCCAGCCGCGCTCGAGCGCCTTGTCGCGCAGCGCGATGTTGTGGGCCTTCGAGCCCGTGAAGTACTGCATGGCCGCACCGCGCTCCTCGGGCTTCACGCAGCGCAGGTCGGCCTGGAAGCCGTCGCGCAACAGGATGCTCGCCTTGGTGTCGCCGTGGCCGAGCACGCGTTCCACGCCCGGGAAGGCGACGAAGGCATCGGTCAGCGCCCGATCGGCGCCGGCGGCCAGAATGTCGAGATCGCCGCAGGTGTCGGTGCCGCGCCGCACGCTGCCGACCGCGGCGATCTCGGCGCCGGGGGCATGACCCTTGAGATAGGCGACCAGCGTCTCGGCGAGTTCGGTGGATCGATCGAGCTTGTGACGCCCGGCGTGGCGCTGCCGCTCCTCGAGGGCCCGGAGGATCAACTCTTCTTTCTTCGCCCCCATGCCTTTCAAGGCGCGAATGCGGCCAGACTTCGCCGCCTGCGCCAGGTCGTCGAGGCTCGTGATCCGCAGGTCCTTGTAGAGCATCGCGACGGTCTTGGGTCCCACGCCCTGGAGCCGCATGACGTCGAGCAGCGTGGCGGGGAACTCGGTCAGCAGCTCCTGCCTGATGCCGCAATCGCCGGTCAGCGCGATCTCGCGAATCCGGCCGGCCAGGTCTTTCCCGATGCCCGGCCACGCCCGCAACCCCGCCTCGTCCAACGCTGCCACGGCCTCTGCCGCGTTGGCCACGACGTCGGCGCCGTTGCGATACGCGCGAATCTTGAAGGGGTTGTCGCCCTTCAACTCGAGCAGCATCGCGATTTCGGTCAACACTCGCGCGATTGCGCGGTTATCCAGCGGCGCCGGGAGGTTGGCGGTCATTGCTCGTCGACGTGCAACCCGGTGGTCTCGATGCGGAAGTCCAGCAGCCGCGCGCCGCCGGCGCCGAGTGTTTCCCTGACGGCCGGCACGTGTTCCGGAGGCACCAGGCAGAACAGGCAGCCGCCGCCGCCCGCGACGCAGACCTTGGCCGCGGCTGCGCCGGCCGCCATCGCGCGCGCGATCAGCCCGTCGATCACCGGGGTG
>JANOZI010001206.1:0-8010 GCA_031429375.1 Acidobacteriota bacterium
AGCCGGTTGCCGCCGTCTTTGGCGAAGGCCGCGGCCTGGTGATCCGCGCTCAGTTGATACACCGCGCTTCGCATGATCTCGCGGTGTAGCGCCTTGATCGACAAGCCGTGAGCCACGAAATACTGTGCCAGGTAATCAAGCAGTTCCGGGTGGCTGGGCCGCTCGCCGTTCAAGCCGAAGTTGCTCGGCGTGTTCACGAGTCCCGTCCCGAAATGCTCCTTCCACACGCGGTTCACGATCACCCGCAACGCCATCGGCTGCGTGGTGATGGTGCGCGCCAGATCGAGGCGCCCGCTGCCCTTCGAAAACGTCACGCGCTGGGGGCTCATCACCGACAGGAAGCCGCGCGGCACCGTGTCGCCGAGCCGCATCGGGTTGCCGCGCAGGTGCACCTTCAGGTCCACCGGCTTCTCGATGTCGCGCACGCCGTGCACGTAGGCGTACTTCGCGGGCAGCGCCTTGGTCATCGCCTCGATGTCTTTGCGGAGCCCCTCGATCAGCGCCCGGCGATCGCCGCCAAGCCGCTGCTCCAGCCCCCATCCGGTAAAGCGCAGCAGGCCCGGTCGCGGCGGCTTCCCCGGCGCATCGTCCGGATCCAAATTGCCTTGAAAGACATCGCCCCACAGCGCCGTTCGCTCCGTCGTCATGCTGCGAAGTTCGAGACCGCAGCCCGGGCAGAAGTCGTCGTTGGTGACGAACTCGTTGGGCATGTTGGCGGGTTCTTTCGGCTTGCTGGTCGGCAGCGCCCGCGCCTTGATGATGTCGTTCTCTTTCTTGAGCTCGCGCTGCTCGAGCACCACGCCGATCAGCAGGTCCTGAAATGCGTCAGCGAGCGTGGCCGCCTCTTTCGCCGTGCCGCCGCGCGCGACGAGCGCCTGCCAGTCTTTCAGGAATGGATAGAACACCGGCCGCTTCGCAAGGAACTGCAGCCAGCGATCGAACAGCTCGTAATCGAGCTTCTCGCTGTCGACGATGGCGAGCTTGTCTTTTTTGGGTTCGCCGGTCACCTGCCAGGCGGCTTTCATGTATTTCGCGGACTGGAAGGCGAGCGTTTCGGCGAGCTGGCGCGCTTCGGCCGCCGTGTACTCGTTCAGCATCTCGCGTTTCAGCTTGAGCGCCTTCTCTTTCGCCTTGTAGTCGTCCACCACCTTCTTCGGGGCAAGCGGATACTCGCTGTATTCGGTGTTGAGGAAGACGCCGGCGAGGCCGTAATAGTCCTTGGTCGGGATCGGGTCGTACTTGTGATCGTGACACCGCGCGCACCCGACGGTGAAGCCGAGAAAGCCGCGGCTGACCGCATCGACGCGATCGTGGCGCTCGTCGGCGCGTGTGATCTCGACGGCGCCGTTGTCGTAGTACCACGGGCCCAGACCAAGGAAGCCGAGCGCGGGCAAATGCCGCACGCGATCCGGCTCGTCGAGCAGGTCGGCGGCGAGCTGCGCCGTGACGAACTGGTCGAACGGCAGGTCGTCGTTGAACGCGCGGATCACCCAGTCACGATAGAGGTGCGCGTTCGGATAGGGATTGAAGCCGCGCCCCATCGGATCGAGACTGCGATAGTCGTCTTCGCCGTAGCGCGCCACGTCGAGCCACATCCGTCCCCACGCCTCGCCGTATCGAGGTGACTCGAGCAGGCGATCGACCACCTTGGCAAAGGCATCGGGCGTCGCGTCGGCGAGAAACGCATCGACCTCCTCGGGCGTCGGTGGCAGGCCCGTGAGGTCGAGCGTGGCGCGACGAATCAGCGTCAGCTTGTCGGCGCCGGCGACGGGCGACATGCCTTCGCGATCGAGACGCGCGAGCACGAAGCGATCGATATCGTTACGCGGCCACGCCGTATTCTGCACGGCAGGGACGGCCGCTTTTCGAATCGGCTGGAACGCCCAGAACGCGCGCTGCTCCGGCGTGATCACGCGCTCGTGCGACACGACTGGCACGATCGCGGTTTCGGTCGATGCCGGCCAGACCGCTCCGCCGCGGATCCATTCGGCAATCGCGTCGATATCAGCGGCCGCCAGCTTGGCGCGGCCGCGCGGCATGCGTGGAAAACCTTCGGCGTGCTGCACGGCCTTGAGCATCGTGCTCTTGTCCGGATCCCCCGGCACCACCGCGGGTCCGGTCTCGCCGCCCCGCAACAATCCCTCGCGCGAGTCGACCCGCAGGCCGGCCATCGCCGATTCGCCGTGACACGCAAAGCAGTTGGCCGCGAGCAGAGGACGGATCTTCGTCTCGAACAGGGTCGCGTCTTGTGCGACCGGCTTTGCCGGGGCCGGTGTCTGGGCCGCGCGAACAGCGGATCCGACCAGCACGACGCAGGCCATCGCCAGGAAGCCCGCGCGCAGGCCACCCCGAGAGATGTATGAGGGCATGAACCATTAAGTATGATGACTTTGCATGCTTCGTCCAATGATTTTTGCTCTGGTGCTCACTCTTGCACCAGGAATTGTTCATGCGCAGAATTCTTCCCCTGCCGCGCCGCCCCCTCCCGCTGATATTCCGCTTTCGCGGCTGAAAGCTGACGCTACGGTCGCGGTGGCGCTCGCGCCCGGATCTGTGGAATCAGACGATGCGGTGTGGGTCCCGAATCGAGCGGCCGGCACTGTGGTTCGGGTCGATGCCAAAGACAACAGCGTTGGCGCACCGATCGCCGTCGGCACGCAACCCTGTGCCTCGCTCGTCGTGGCGTTCGCCAGCGTGTGGGTGCCGCGGTGCGGCGGCGGTTCGATCGCGCGGGTTGATGTAAAGACGATGCAGGTCGATGCGACGCTGAAGATCGCGGTCGCCGACGGCGATGGCCGCATCGCCACCGGCGTCGGCAGCGTCTGGGTAATCACCGATCGCAAGGGCGTGCTGTCGCGCATCGATCCCGACACCAACAAATCCGTGGCCGAGGTCTACGTCGCCGGCGGAGCGACGGCCGTTGCGTTCGGCGAGGACGCGCTGTGGATCACCAGTGACAACGGAAAGCTGACGCGGATCAATCCGCACAACAACGAGATCGTCGAAGTGATCGCGGTCGGACCAAAACCGGGAAGGTTGGCGGTTGGCGCCGGCGGCGTGTGGACGCTCAATCGCGGCAACGGCACCGTCACGCGGGTCGATCCTGCCACCAATAAAGTCGTGGCCACCATCCCCGTTGGGGCCGATGTGGCCGGCGGGGAAGTGGCGGCCGGGGAAGGCTCGGTCTGGATTAGCGCCCCCGGCGTGCCCTTGATCAGGATCGATCCCCGCACCAATCGCGCCGTGCAGCGCTTCACCGGCGACGGCGGCGGCGCGGTGCTCGTCGCCCACGGCTCGCTGTGGATCACGGCCGGGCCTCAGATCACGTGGCGGCTCGATCCCGTTCTGATCGCGGCAATGCGCCCTTGACAGAAGACCACGAGAAAACAGGACAGGAGATCAGAAGACCAGGAGGAAACTTCTTCATCAACGCTTCGGGTCGTCGCGATCCTCACGAATCATCTGCGCCGACTCTGATGGCGTTCTCAGGCCAAGGCGCTTGGCGAGGGCAGCGATGTCATCGATGGTCAGAGGACCGCTGGCCTGCTCGACAATCTCCAGCAACTCCCCCTGAAGCGAACGGTGATTCCGCGCCGCGCGCTCTTTCAGCCGCTTGGCGACGCCGAGGGGAACGTTCTTGACCGACAAGGTCACGGTTCTAGCCATGGTGCCATTATGGATCCATTATGACTCCACTGCAACCGCACGAATAGTAGTATTGTGACCGTATGAAACTGACCATCCTCACGGCCGCCGTGCTGTGTCTGAGCGTCGCCACGTCCGCGATCGCGCAGTCCCACAGTTACAAGATTTTCGCGACCAGTAAAACCTCCACCATGCAGAAAGAAATGCAGGAGGCCGGCGACGCCGGCTACAAATTTGTGGCGGTGATGGGTGGCGAGACCGCGGTCGGCGGTAAGGAAGTCGTCGTCCTGGTCGAGAAGGCGTCCGACGACAAGAACACCTATAGCTATCGCCTGCTCGCCACCAGCAAGACGTCGACCTTGCAGAAAGAACTGCAAGAGGCGGGCGATGCCGGCTTCCACGCCGTCGGCCAGACCGTGTTCGAAAGCATGTTCGGTGGCAAGGAAACCGTCGCCATCGTCCAGAAGAGCTCGGCAGTGGCCAGCGCCACCCGCTACGAATACAAGCTGGTCGCGACTGCCAAAACTTCGACTCTGGAGAAGGAATTGAAAGAGCTGGCCGACGAGGGCTTCCAGGCCATCGATCTGACGGTCGGCAAGACCGCGATGGGCGGCAGCGAAATCGTCGTGATCACGCGCCGCGCGGCCAAATGAAATCCACCGCGCTTGTGGTTGCGCTGATGGCTGCGCTCGGCGGCACGCAGGCGGCAGACGACGCCTGGCTGTCGTGGCCGGCGTCGCGGGCGCAAGGCATTGGCAAAGCCGCGTACGTCCAGGGCCGGGTCGGCGGCATCTTCGATACGCGCTTCCTCAAGACCGAGCGGTCCTACAACTACAAGCTCGCCGCCACCTGGCTGACGCGTGACGTAATCCGCGCCGGCGCGCGAACGCTCCAACTGACCCAACGGCTCTCGGACGCCGACGCGAAAGCGCTTGTCGCCGAGGCGGAGGCGGCCGGCGACACGGTCGTGATGGTGGAAATCGATCCGCGCGAGGGGTCCGGCGTGATCCCCAACGATTGGTCGGCATTCCTCGGCCCCGCGAGCGATGGCTCGATTGGCGGTGGAGTCCGCGGCGAGAACAAGCCGGCGCTACGAGATCTGAAGGCGCTCAGTGGTGTGCTGCGGCGCAATTACGACTACGACCGATTCTGGGTGGCATTCCCCCTCAAGACTGCAGAAGGCAAACCACTTTTTGCGCGCAACGATACGCATGCCGAGCTGGTCGTGCGGATTGCTGACCGAGAAGGCCGAGTGAAGTGGCCGATGCCCGAATCGATCGTCAGGCCGTAGACCGTCTCCACCGCACCACGCACAATCCGCTTGGGCTAACCTGCAAGTCTCCATTGGTGTCAGCGCCGTTGAGGCACGATCACGCGAGCGATGGTCTCGGTCGCATTGCCCGATTGATCCGTGGCGCGATAGGTCACCGTGTAAACACGCTCTGCGCCATGCTCGCCCCGTTCGGCGCGCAGGCTGAACGTCCGATCGTCGGTGCCAATCGCGGCACCCCGCACATCGGCACGCTTCGCGTGTCTGCCCTCGTCTGTCGCAATCGAGACGAGCGTAATCGCCGGCGCCGGGTCGGCGTTGTCGCTGACGGCGATCGTTGCGGTGATCGTCACGAGCCGGTTGTTCGCGGGCGACAGCACAGACGGCGACAGCGTCACGATCAAGCCGGGCGGGGTTGAATCCACGGCGTCCGGATCGAATTGCGCGACCGCGAACGCGTTGAGCCCGGACACCAGCGCGCAGATGCGCCTTGTTTCCCCATTCGGCGCCGAGGGCCCAGCGAGAATCGTCCGATCGACGAACGCGCCGTGCTCGGCGTGCAGGATCCGCAGGTTCGAGAATTCATCGTGGGTCGCGGCCCACGGCACCGCCAGGCACAGCGTGATGCTGCCATCCACCACGGCCGACGTCGTGACCTCGTACGACAGTCCGCTCACCAGCGAATAGGCGAACGGCACCCGCGCGCCGGCGGTATTGTCCAGTGCCACCACGGTCGTGGTGCCGGCACCTTCGACGCTGCTGAACGTGACGGTCGAAATCTGCGCGGGCGCGACCTGCACGCTCAATCCCGCCTGCGTGCTGAAGAGCGTGGCGACGGCGCGGATCACCTCGGCATCGACCACGCTGAATTCACTCGACCCGCCCGCGGCGAACGGCCAGCCATTCGACGCGAACTGGTTGGCAATGTAGAACGCGGCCGCCGATTGAATCGCCACATCGCTGCCCGGCCCGCCAACCGCGGCGAGCCCCAGCACCACGTAGGCCGTGGTCTGCAGGTTGCCGCCATCCCACGTGCCGTTAGCGCCCTGCTGTTCCACCAGGTAATTGCGGTAGTCCGCGATCTGCGTGTCGAACCCGGGCAGATCGTGAATCGCCCACAGCAACGATCCACGTCCGAGCATCGTGTACGACGGATTGAGGTTCTGCCAGCCCGGCTCGAGCTCGCGCATGCGCGTCGCTGCGCCGAGCGCGTAATCCAGCGCGCCGACCGCCTTCGCCGATCGAATCGTGGAGGCCAGGTCCCATACCGCCAGCGAGCGCACACCCTGCGCCTCGCGGCGGGCGAACGCCCAGTCAACGCGATCGGCGGCGATCGGATGCGCGCCGATGATGGTCTCGAACCACAGTTTCGCGATGGCGGCGTATTGCGGATCCGAGGTGGCCGCGGTGAGCGCGCTCAGGAACTCGAGAACCTGGCTGAAGGGCTGTGCGGTGGGCGCGGCGTTGTAGACCGCGATCAGGCGAGTGCCGGCCTCCACCGCGTCGGCGAGCGTCGCCGGATTGTTGTTGCGCGCGTAGGCGCTCAGCACGGCCAGGCCGGTGACGCCGATGATGTTGCCGCACGATACGCCGGCGCCGTGCCCGCAGCTGGTGTCGGTGGCCCTGAAGAACCATCCCCCGTCAGGTTGTTGCAGGCTCTGCAGCCGCGCGCCGCCGCTCGCGACCGTTGCCGACACCGTCGCTTCGTCAACGAGGAACCCGGTGCCGGTCAGGGCGATCACATGCGGTGAGTTGATCGCGTTGGTGCCGATCGAGAAATTGGCCGCACGTGCTCCCGCCGCGGTGGGAGAGAACCGGAAGGTGAAGGTGCAGAACGCACCGGGTGACAGCCCCGGCCCGGTCAGCGGGCAATTGGTCTGCCCCTGGAAATTACCGCTGCCGATCGTGAAGGCGGCCGTCGGCGCCGCGCCGCTGAACGTGGCAAACGCCAGTGTGCCCAGACCGCTGTTCGTGATGGTCACCGCCTGCGACGCGATGCTCGTGGTGCCGACGCGCTGCTTGGCGAATGCCACGGCAGACGAGGACAGTGCCGCGGTGGTGGGCGCCGGCGACACCGTGATCGTCACCGGCGGCGCGGAGGTCCTTGTGCCCCCGCGGTTGTCGATCGCTGTCGCCGTAATCGCGTAACTGCCGGCAGGCATCCCGGCCGACGTGATGCTGTACGGGCTGGTCGTATCAGTGCCGATCAACGTGGTGTTGGCGTAGAACTCGACCCGCAAGATCCCGTCGGCGTCGCTGGCAGTCGCCGAGACCGTCACCGCCGCCGGTGCGACAAACGTCGCGCCCGACAACGGGCTCGTCACGGTGACCGTGGGCAACGGGTTGGCGGCCACCGCATTGGCCGCGTTGAACACGTTGAGCCGTCCGCCGGTCGCAACCCGCCCCGTCCATGCCGACGCGGGTGTGACATTGCTGAGAAGGTACGACTTCAGCGCCGCCACGGGAATGTTCGGCGCCTTCGCAAGCAGCAGGGCGGCGGCGCCCGCAACGTGTGGTGTCGCCTGGCTGGTGCCGCTCAATTTGTTGTAGCCGCACGCCGGCCCGAAGCAGGTGTAGTTGGTGCCGATCCACGTGCTTAGAATCGCGACGCCGGGCGCGGCCAGGTCCACCGACGTGACGCCGAAATTGCTGAAGCTGGCGCGCAAGTCATTGATATCCGATGCCGCTACCGAGACGATGCTGGGCGAGGTGAAGCTGGCGGGGTCGAACGGAGAGGTATCGATGTTGTCGCCGATCTGGTTGGCGCCGCCGTTGCCGGCCGCGGCGACGTTCAGAATGCCGGCATTGCCGGCCGCGTCGAAGGCGTCCTTCAGCAGCTGCGGAAACGGCGCGGTGCTGCGCTCGCTGCCCCAGCTGTTGTTGCTGACGCGGATGTTCACGCCGCGGTTCTTGAGCGCCGTGATGTAGTTGAGGCACTCGATCGCGCCGGCGTCGCTGCCGTTGCCGGCGGCATCCAGGAACTTGCAGGCGAGAATGCGCACCGTCCAATTCACGCCGACGGTGGCGGTGCCGGTCGCAAAGTCGGGACCGTTGTTGCCGACCGCGCCAAAGGTGCCGGCGGTGTGCGTGCCGTG
>JANOZI010001207.1:0-3303 GCA_031429375.1 Acidobacteriota bacterium
GGCGCTCGCTCCGGTGACCCGCATCGATCGAAACTTCAGGACCACAAAGGGCCGGCCGCCGCGGCCTATCCGCGTCTGCCGGTGGAAAACCGGACCCCGGTCGTCGAGCTTGATCGCTGCGGCAATCAGCAGCCACAGCGGACTGGACAGCGCCAGGCCGATGGCCGACAGCGTCACGTCCAGCAGGCGCTTCACGCGAGTGGTTCCTCGAGAACCTGGACTGAAATCAGTGGTTTTTGCAGAGCTTCGCCCTCTCACATACGCAACGACCAAGGTTATCGGCTCTTTTGCCCGGTGAGCCTAATTTCAGACGGCCTGCACATTACCGATCAGGAAGGTTGGTATGTGCAGAATTACATGGGCTTTCGCATTCTTGCTCTTGGCCGGCGCGTCTGAAGCCCGGCAGTTGCCGGGACCAGATGACGCGTGGGATGTAAGCGTTACCGTCGGGTCGTTTCACGGTCGATTACCGGACGACTCTTCATCGCGCTATCCCGCTGACCCTTCGACTTCGCTCGGGGCAGGCTGGCACCACGCCCCGGAATGGCGCGTCACTGCGGGACACTACTGGAACTCCCATCTCAAGACCGAGATTGAATTCGGCGCCACCGGCGAGGGCGACCGCTACTTGCAACGTTTGATTTCAGTGCCGGGTTCGCCCACTCAATATCCCTACAGCGCGCAGGAATTTGTGCGGCTTCGCCAGGGCTCGGTGAGGGCAACGTGGCAGTTTCTCGACAACCAGTGGATTCACCCTTATCTGTCGGCCGGCGTTTCGTTCGATGAGGAACACACGCGCACGCACGTCTATACGCCGATCTATTACACGGACCCGCGCAACCCGTCGACGCGGGTCGTCGGGACCGCTGAACACGATGAACCGCCGCGCACCACCTATCGGCCCGGCCTGGCATTCGGCGGCGGCGCCAAGTGGTACGTGTCGCCGACGGTGTTCATCAAGACCGGTGCGCAAGTCGGGGTTTCGCGACGAGCGCAGTCGATCAGTTTTCTTGCGGGATTGGGATTCGACTTTTGATCGGTAGCGCCGAACTTTCTTTGAGTAGTAGCGCGGAACTTCCGCCTTCGCGCGAAGCGCGCTTCGACGAGACAGGTTAGTTCCGCGATTACGGGAGCAATTCAAATGAGAACGATAGCACTCGTCACCATGGTCACGATTCTCTCGGGCGGCATGTCGGACGTGCTTGCCGCACAGTCGCAAGCGCCGGTCGAAGCCGCGGCATGGAAGGAAGTTGCGGGCGCCATTCCGCTCGGGTCGCGCGTGAAGGCGCAGACCGTGGAGGGCCGGCGCATCAGCGGCACCTTGATGCAGGTCAACGACGGGGCGGTACTCGTGAAGAGAAACACACGGTTGCCGGAACCCGCGGTAGCCATCGCCTTCACCGATTTATCGCGGTTGGAACGCGATCACGGCAGCGGCGGGATCAATCTGGCGAAAGCGGTCGGGATCGCGCTCGCCGCCGGCGCAGGTGTGATGGTCACCTTGTTCGCGATTGCCATGCAGCTCGATTAGCAGCCGGACCCGCTATCGTGGCGGGCTTGTGGGGCGGCATGGACTCGCAGCCGGAGGCGCGTAAACGCGACGAGAGGTTGATTTGAGAAAAAGCGGTGAGCTTACGTGGCGCTTCATGAGCTGGGCCCAGACAGTATGGCTGTCAGACCCTATGTCGAGAGACCTGCCTCACGTTGTTATCGTGGGTTACGCGAAGCCGATGAGGGTGACGCGCAGTGCCACACACCAATGGAGGCAGGCCATGGAGAAACGTAGCATGTTCGTGGGGATGGATGTCCACAAGGAATCGATCGATCTGTCAGTGGCCGAAGACGGCCGGCAGGGGGAGGTGCGCCACTACGGCGTGATCGCGGGCGACCTCGGCGCCCTCGCGAAGGTGGTGCGCGCGTTGCGCGCACCCGACCGCGTGCTGCGCTTTGTGTACGAAGCCGGCCCGTGTGGGTTTGGGATTCACCGCTACCTCACCTCAGAGGGCGAAGACTGCGTCGTCGTGAATCCGTCAAGCATGCCGAAGCGGAGTGGCGATCGGATCAAGACCGATCGGCGCGACAGCGACGCCTTGGCCCGGCTGCATCGCGCCGGCGAGCTCACCGCGATTTACATCCCGACGGCGGACGACGAAGCGCTCCGGGATCTGGTACGGGCACGCGAAGATGCCGTCGGCCTCAGCACGCAGGCGAAGCATCGCTTGAAGGCCTTCTTGCTGCGGCAAGGGCGTCGCTATGCCGGGCGCGCCGGCTGGACGGTCCCGTACCGCCGCTGGATCGCCGATCTCAGTTTTCCCCTCGCCCCGCAGCACATCGCGCTGCAAGAGTACCGCGACACGATCGCTGAAACGGAACACCGCGTCAAACGGCTCACCGACCAACTTCGCACGCACACGCCGACGTGGCGGTGGGCACCGGTGGTGGACGCCCTCCAGGCGTTGCGCGGCGTCTCGTTTGTGACGGCGGTCGGGCTCGTCGCCGAAGTCGGCGACATCCGACGCTTCGACCATCCGCGGCACCTGATGGCGTTTCTCGGCCTGGTGCCGTCGGAATATTCAAGTGGCCCCAGTGTCCGACGCGGCGGAATCACCAAAGCGGGCAATCCGCACGCACGGCGCCTGCTCGCCGAAGCGGCGTGGGCGTACCAAGGCCTCCCCCGGATCGGCCGGCAGATGCTCTACCGCCAAGAGGGCTTGCCGAAATCCATTTGTGACATCGCGTGGAAAGCGCAGCTCCGATTGACGTCCCGGTTTCGCAAGCTCGTCGCGCGGGGGAAAGCGAAGCCGAAGGTGGCGACCGCGATTGCGCGTGAGCTGACGGGCTTCATCTGGGCGATCGCCCGGGAGGTACCCGCGCCACCCGCGTAGGCGCGCGCATCAGGTCTGTCGGGTCGGCGGCATCGCGGGCAGGTGGAGAACCCTCGAAAGCGTTAGGGGCCTCGGCACCATCGAGACGCCCGTGCCCAGGGCGAGGCAGCTCCGCGACGAACCACAGTCTGGGCGGTACCCAACCCGCGGATATCAGCAGCGTCAACCGTCGCTAGAACGCGGTGCCGCCGGCCAGACAGACCTGAAGAACGAAGCGCCCGGAAAGAGCGGGCACTGAAAGGAACCATGATGATGATGAGGCGGGACAGGTGTGCCTACTTGACAGAAGACAGCCATATCAACGCTTTTTGCTCAAAGCAACCTCTTGTCGCGTAGCGGGGCCGGCTGCTATCGACTGACAAGGTCTCGGCGTCCCTTGGGCGACCTCTCTACAAAAGTTCGATCGCGAGGGCCACGC
>JANOZI010001208.1:0-2271 GCA_031429375.1 Acidobacteriota bacterium
CGCGATCAGCGCGGCCAACGACTTCAGGGCGCGGCCGGCGGAAGGCCCAGTTGTCGTGCATGGAGACATGGGTGTTCTGACGCAGCTACGGCGAGACATGGGTATCGACGACTTCCTGTTCGGTGCCGTGGTCGCGGGCGCTGGACCGGGCATTCCGGCCTGCGCTCCATTCGATGCGGTCGCGTCCACGCAACAGACCGCGGTTTCACCAGCGGCATCATCACTCGATGCGATTCGCAGCGCAGCGGTGAGCGATCGGGATCCGGCCGATGTGCTTGGCGCCTGGTCCGACGAGCTGCAGTGGCTTGCGGCAGAAATCGGGCACGTGCGCGTTCCCGAAGCCGTGACGCCGGAGTGGTCGCGCGACTCCTGGACGGGCGCGGACACCATCTCGCCGCGGGCACTGCCGGCCCGCCTGGGTGCATGGCTCGCCGCCTGCGACATCAGGCCCACGGTCGCGAGCTTCGCCGCCGCGACGACCGCATGGTTGAGTGCCGGAACTTCACAGCTGTTCGAGCCGCTGCGCGGTGGCGAGGTGCGGGTCCGGACCTGGGTCATCTGGATTGCAGGAGCTTCGGCGGTCCTGAAATCCCTCGGCAAGGGATAACGATCGCGTGTGCCGCGTGCGCGCTGAAAGGAGAATCGCGCTACGCTGTAAGTATGACGACTGGCCTCCGGCGCCTTGGGTGGACGGTCGCCGGCATGATCGGCGTCATTGGCGTCGGCCTCACCGTTGTTCAGGCCCAGCAGATCTGGGCCGGCGGTTACGGCCGCACGCCGCCCCGGTTCGCCACGCCCACGTCGTTTGCCGGCAGCTTCAACTTCTGCCGCGTGATGTTTGCGAGCGACCGTCGCGAAAAGCAGGGCTGGAGCACGGATTACCCTGGCGCCGACATCAACTTCAGCGTCCGGCTGGCAGAGCTGACCAAGGTTCACGTCAAGATGCTGAACCGTGGCACCGCAGAGGAAACCCCCGACGCCGTCGTCGTCCGGTTGACCGACGAGGCGCTGTTTCAATGTCCCTTCACGTTCATGCAAGACGCCGGCACGGCGCGCTTCACCGACCTCGAGATCGAGCGACTGCGTGAGTATTTGCAGAAGGGTGGGTTCCTCCTGGTGTCCGACTACCACGGCACCTACGCTGAAGAGCAATTCGACGAGGAGATCGGGCGCGCCTTGCCGCCGGGTCAATATCCCATCGTCGACCTCACGCCGCCTGACCATCCGATGTGGCGGACGATGTTCCCGGTGACGAGCCTGCCGCAGATGGCGTCGATTTCAACCTGGCGGCGGACTGGCGGCGGCGTGATCGAACGCTGGAATGTCGACGGCGCGCCTCCGAATGCGCGCGGCATCGCCGATGCCCATGGCCGCCTCATGGTCGTCATGGTGCACAATACCGACCTGCCCGACCCCTGGGAGCGCGAGGGCGAGGACAAGGACTACTTCTTCCGGTTTTCGCCGGAGGCGTACGCGGTGGGCATCGACATCGTGCTGTATGCGATGACCCACTGATCAATCAGCCACAGAAACACTGAAGCACGGAAACACAGATTCCAAATTCACGCCACGAAGGTCACGAAGGTTTGTCAGCGGCCAGCTCTAATGCACTCTTCCGGCGTCGCCGTCTTTCATCAACGCCTTCATCTCCAGCAGCTCCACCATCGCCCGGCATCGCGCCAGCGGCCCGTCACGTTCGAGCAGCGCGAGCTTTTCGAGCGGCTCGAATTCCATGTACTGCGCCAGCGCGTTGATCAGGTCTTCATCCGGCATGTTCTGCGGCAGGCGATTCTCGGCGAGGGCGCCGTCCATGAGCGGCGTCAGCAGCGCCTCGAGCTTCTGCCGCTCGCTTTTGAGCGCATCGCGCTCGCGCCCCTGCACCCGCTCGTCGACCGTCGTCACCAGCGCGCGCCGGTACTGCGTGCCATCGGTTGGATCCTCCTCGCCATGCACGATGAACTTCTCCAGGCCGCGGAGGATCAGGTTGTAGCGGCCGTCTTCCACCTGTTCGACATGAGTAATGAGACCCGAGCAGCCGGTGCCGTAGATCGGCGGCCTGCCTTCGTAGTCGCCTTCGAACCCGGGCTTGAGCAGCACCATCCCGATGATGCGATCGCCCGCCAGCGAGTCCGCGATCATTTGCCGATAGCGAGGCTCGAAAATGTGCAGAGGGAGGAAGACGTTCGGGAAGAGAACGACAGAGGGCAGCGGAAAGATCGGCAACGACGATGGGAACATCGCGACTCAGTGAATAGTCTTGGTTTTCTTGTC
>JANOZI010001209.1:0-13310 GCA_031429375.1 Acidobacteriota bacterium
ACGATGCGGTCGAGCTCACGCGTCGTGCGGGCAAGTCGAGCGCGGCCGGGCTGGTCAACGCGGTGTTGCGCGCGCTGGCGCGAGACCGCGAGAAACTGACGTGGCCCGCCGTGCCTCCCCCGGATGCCGCGGTCGACACCGTTGCGGCGTATCTATCGGTTGTCCAGTCGCATCCTGCCTGGCTGGTGTCGCGGTGGCTCGAGCGTCACGGCCGCGACGCCACCGAGCGTTGGCTCGAATTCAACAACCACGCGGCGGCGTTGTGCCTCGCGCCCAATCGCACGCTGCTGTCGCGCGACGCGCTCGCCGAGGAGCTGCGCGCCGACGGCGTCGAGACCGCGCCCACCGCCCGCGCGCCTCACGGCCTTCACGTCGTGAGCGGACATCCCATGGCGACGCGCGCCTTTCGGGAAGGCCGGTTCCTGGTGCAGGACGAGGCGTCGCAACTGATCGCCGCGCTGGTCGATCCGCCGAAGGGCTCGCGCATTCTGGACCTCTGTGCGTCACCGGGCGGCAAGACCCTGTCGCTGGCGGCGGATGTGGGCGGGCAGGGATTGGTGGTGGCCTCAGACGTGCGCCCGCATCGCGTGCGTGTGCTCGCGAGCACGCTTACCCGTTGCCGGGTGTCGCGCGCGCGGGTCATCCACGTGCCGGCCGATGGACCGCTGCCGCTTCGCGACGACAGCTTCGACACGGTACTGATCGACGCGCCGTGTTCGGGCCTCGGCACGGTGCGCCGTGACCCGGACATCCGCTGGCGCCGGTCGCCCGAAGATCTCCCTCGCTTTGCGGCGGCGCAATCGGGTCTCCTCGATCGGGCGTGCGATCTTGTCCGCCCGGGCGGCACGCTGATTTACAGCACATGCTCGAGCGAACCCGACGAGAACGAAGACGTGGTCGCCGCCTTCCTGCGCGCGCACGACAACTTCTCGCACCTGCGCACGCACCAGACGTTGCCGTTCCGCGATGGCCTCGAAGCCTTCTACGGCGCCGTCCTGAAACGGAACCGTGAACCCTGAACCGTGAACCCTGAACCTCTGTAGTACCATTGAGTGTTGTCGATGCAGTTGAAATCGCGGGTCGTAAGCTATGGCAAGATCCTGCTCCTGGCAGGGGCCCTTGCCGGCACTTTCCTGCTCTTTGCGGCTATCGCCATGCGTGTAGCCATTACCGCGCGGCAGGTCACGGTGCCCGACCTCGTGGGCCGCTCGATTGCCGACGCCACCGCGCTGTCTTTGCAGCTCGATCTGCAGCTCCGGGTTGACGAGGTCCCGCGCCCCGATCCGAAGGTTCCCGCCGGTCACGTACTCGGGCAGGAGCCGACCGCCGGGTCCGCGGCCCGGCGTCAGCGCAGTGTCCGCGTGTGGGTCAGCTCGGGCGCCCGTATCGCATTGGCGCCGTCGCTGCTCGGCGAGTCACAGCGCGCCGCCGAGATCCGCCTGGCGCAGGACGGCCTGACCATCGGCACGGTCTCGGAGATCCGCTCGGGCGCTTATCCTCCTGACGTCGTGGTGGCGCAAGATCCGCCGCCGGCCTCGCACACCTCCGAGGTGCGCCTGCTGGTCAATCGCGGCGAAGACCGCGCGACATACGTGATGCCCGACCTGATCGGGTTGAACGGCGAGCGTGCCGCCGACGTGATGCGCATCCGCGGTTTCCGCGTGTCGCTCGCGACGCAATCAGGCACCTCCGCGATTCCTCCGGGCGTCGTGGTGCGGCAGTCTCCGGCCGGCGGCTACCAGGTCCATCCGGGCGATGCGATCGCGCTGGAGGTCAGCCGATGACCCTTCGACCAGGCTCAGGGCAAGCCATCCGCCTGGCGCCGTCGATCCTGTCGGCGGACTTTGCGGCGCTCGGCCGCGACGTCGAAGCCGCGGCGCGGGGCGGCGCCGATCAGATCCATGTCGACGTCATGGACGGACACTTCGTCCCGAACATCACGATCGGCCCCCCCGTCGTGCGGGCGCTGCGCAAGGTCACGACGCTGCCGTTGGACGTCCACTTGATGATCATGGACCCCGATCGTTACCTCGACGCATTTGTCGAGGCCGGGGCCAGCCTGATCTCGGTGCATGTCGAGGTGCTGCCGCATTTGCACCGCACCATCGGCCAGATCAAGAAGCTCGGCGCCAGGGCCGGTGTCGTGCTCAATCCGTCCACGCCGGTCGTGGCCATCGAACAGGTCGCAGGCGACGTCGACTTTGTTCTCGTGATGTCGGTCAATCCTGGTTTCGGCGGACAGGTGTTCATCGCCAACACGCCGGCGAAGATCCGCGCCGTGCGGACCGTGCTCGATCGGGCCGGCAATACCAGGGCGTCGATCGAAGTCGACGGCGGCATCGACCTCACGACCGTGGCCAGCGTCGTCGAGGCGGGCGCCAATTGGCTGGTCGCCGGCCATGCGATCTTCGGCGGCGGCCACGACAAGGCTGAAGCGGCAGCCCGCGCGCTCAAGGACGCGGCCATCGCGGCGGGACGGGGCGTTGCCGGATGAGCGGCACCGCGGCCGGGCGGACCACGACATCGACCGTGCGTGTGCGCTACGCCGAAACCGACAAGATGGGCGTGGTGTATTACTCGAATTACCTCGTGTGGTTCGAGGTCGGCCGCACCGACTGGTTGAGGCAAACCGGCTGGTCGTACCGCGAGATGGAAGCGGACGGCCTGGCGCTGCCGGTCACCGAGGCGCACTGTGAATATCGCCAGAGCGCGAAGTACGATGACGAGATCGACATCCGTACGCGGGCGTCGAAGGCGTCGGGGGTGCGGATTCAGTTTGACTACGAGGTGGTGCGCCGCGGCGATGGGGTCGTGATCGCGACCGGACGCACCGTGCATGCCACGATCGATCGACAAGGACGTCCGGTACGGCTACCGGACCGCGTGAAGGATCTGTTCATATGAAAGCATTGGTTACCGGTGGCGCGGGCTTCATCGGCTCGCACCTCAGCGAGCGGCTGCTCGATCAAGGCGCGAGCGTTGTCGCCCTCGATTGCTTTACGGATTTTTATCCGCGCCCGCTCAAGGAGCGCAACCTCACCGGCCTCGTCGGCCGGCCCGGCTACCGCTTTGTTGAAGGCGACATCCGCGGCGTCGACCTCGCGGCGCTGCTCGACGGCGTGACGCATGTGTTCCACCTGGCCGCGCAGGCCGGCGTGCGGCGCAGCTGGGGAAGAGAGTTCGAGGTGTACACGCAGCTGAACATCGATTCGACCCAGCGCCTGCTCGAAACGTGCGTCGGCCGCAACATCGAGCGGCTGGTGTACGCGTCGAGCTCGTCGGTCTACGGCGACGAGGTGCAGATCCCGATGACGGAGCTGGCGCTGCCCCAGCCGGTGTCGCCTTACGGCGTCACGAAGCTCGCGGCGGAACAGCTCTGCTACCTCTATCACGTGAATTTCAAGGTGCCGACGGTCTCGCTGCGGTATTTCACGGTCTACGGCCCGCGCCAGAGGCCTGATATGGGTTTTAACCGGTTCTTTTCGGCGATTCTGGACGGGAAGCCTTTGATCCAGTTTGGCGACGGCCTGCAGACCCGCGATTTCACCTACGTGGCGGACGCCGCCGCCGCCACGGCCACCGCGGCAGTCCGCGGGGTGCCCGGGCGCGTCTACAATATTGGAGGGGGCTCCCGTGTCTCCTTGCGGGAGGTCTTCGACCTGATCGCCCGCGTCTCCGGTCGTGCGGTAACGATCGATCAACAAGGCCCGCAGAAGGGCGACATGCGCGACACCTACGCCGACACTTCGCGGGCGCAGGCCGACCTGGGCTTCGCCCCGACGGTGACGCTCGAAGAAGGGCTTCGGCAGATGTGGCGCTGGATGGAAGCGACGCGAACATGAGTGTACTTCGACTGGTGGCGGCACTGGCCGTCGTCGCGGCCATCGCCGGTGGCTGTGCCGGGAAGAAAGACGTGATGCCCGTGGGCACCGCGGACGCCGACAAGTTTCTGTTCGACAAAGGCTCCGAGGCAGCAAAGGACCGCAAATGGCTCAACGCGCGTGAGTACTTCCGCAACGTCGTGGACAACTATCCGCAGAGCCCGTACCGTCCCGACGCCAAGCTGGCGCTCGGCGACACCTACATCGGCGAGCATTCAACCGAGTCGCTGCTGCTGGCGGCCAACGAGTTTCGCGAGTTCCTGACGTTCTACCCGACCAACGCACGGGCCGATTACGCGCAGCTGCAGCTGGCCAAGTCGTTTGCCGAACAAATGCTGGCACCGCAGCGGGACCAGTCGGCGACGAGAGACGCCATCAAGGAGATCGAGATCTTCCTGCAGCGCTTTCCGAACAGCGCGCTGATGCCGGAAGCCCGCAAGCTCGAGCGCGAGGCCAAGGATCGGCTGAGCGAGGCCAGTTACCGGGTCGGCTACTACTATTTCCGCGTGAAGTGGTACACCGGCGCGATCGATCGGTTCAAGGAAGTCCTCAAGCTCGACCCGGCGTATACCAATCGCGACGCCGTCTATTACCACCTGGCGGAATCGTTATACCTGAGCAGCGTGCAGAGCGATGCCTTGAAGATGCTCAAGGCGGAAGCGCTCCCGTACTACGAACGCTTGCTGAGCGAATTCGAGAAGTCCGAGTATCTCGCGGCCGCGCAAAAACGTGTCGCCGAGCTCAAGGGGTCTTAGGCAATCTGGCGGAAACGCGATAACGTCCGATAAGAAAGCCTGAGCGCTCCCCAGGGCTCGAGGCGGATTTCCGCCGGAAAGTAGGCTTATGCGCACGGTTTTCGCTTTCGCTGCCTTCACGCTCGCGGCCGCCAGCCCGGTTTGGGCGCAGTCCCCCACCATGGTTACCGGGCCCCGCACGCTCACGCCCGGCCACGTGGCGTGCACGGATCTGCCCGTGGTGACACGGCCCGCGCCGACTCGCTTCATCAAGGGCGGCCACAACACCGACGGTCATCAGAGCCTCTACAGGGGGCAGATCGCCGTGCTGACCCGCACCGCCGACGATGGGTTGCAGGTGGGGCAACGGTTCTTTGTGCGCCGGCTGCAGGGCGGACCGTCGCGCGAGTTCCCTCGTCCGGGCGAAGGCTTCGGCATGGTGCACACCGCCGGCTGGCTGACGGTGACCGGGATGGACCAATTCAACGCGCTGGCGATGGTTGACTACGCCTGCGACAGCATCGAGCTCGGTGATTACCTCGAGCCGTATGTCGAGGTGGTGTTGCCGACCTCGGCCGATCCGGCGGGGGCGCCGATGTTTGACGACCGCGCCAACGTCCTGTTTGGCACCGACACCCGCACGACCTTCGGCGACGGCGACACGCTGTCGATCGATCGCGGCACGGTGCACGGCGTGAAGCTGGGCGCACGTTTTCAGATCTACCGCGGCAAACAGTACGGCCTGCCGCTCGTCTACGTCGCAGACGCGGTGGTGATGGAACAGGGCGAGCTGACCTCGAAGGTCGTGCTCGTGCGCGTGAAAGACGTGGTGGAGGCCGGCGACGTGGTCGTGGCCCGCCGCATGCAGTAAACGCCTCAGCTGATCTTCTTCTCTCTCGCCGACTTCGCCGCTTCGAAGTCGGCGACCTTCGGGTCGCGCTCCGACATCGCCTTCTGGAAGCCCTGGTAGTAATCGACCGCCGACACCATCGCGGTGACGAGCACCACCCACATCGCGGCCTGCCCCAGCACCAGCAACGCCGGCCAGCGTTCCCAGCCAAGAATCAGCAACAGGATCGCGGTGACCTGCGAGGCCATCTTCAGCTTGCCCAGGCCCGAGGCCGGCATGGTGAGGCCGCGCGAGTAGGCGAGGTTGCGCAGGCCGGTGACGGCGATTTCGCGGCCGATGATGACGCCGACCATCCATGACTGCACGAGGTCGAGCTGCACGAGCGAGATCAGCGTGGCGGAGATCAGCAGCTTGTCGGCCAGCGGGTCCAGGATCTGGCCGAGGGTCGTGATCTGCTTGCGGCGTCGTGCGAGGTAACCGTCGAGCCAGTCGGTGAGCGAGGCGACGCCGAAGATGCCGGCCGCGACCAGCTCGACCGGCAGGCCCATCACGAGGCGGCCCTCGAATTTCGTGAGGAGCACCGACACCAGCACTGGCACCAGGAAGATGCGCGCGACGGTGAGACCGTTCGGCAGGTTCATGGTTCGACCTGCCTTCATTCTACGCCTCGGTCGTGTAACATGGAAGTTTGTCATGAAGGCTATTCTTCTCGCTGGGGGCAAGGGCACGCGCCTGCGCCCGCTGACCATTCACACGCCGAAGCCCGTCGTCCCGATCTTCGACCGGGCGTTCCTGCACTATCAGATCGACTTGCTGAAGCAGGTTCCCGAAATTGACGAGGTCATCCTCAGCCTCAACTACCAGCCGCGCCGCATCGAAGAGATCTTCGGTGAAGGTGCCGGCACGGGCGTGCGGCTGCGGTACGTGGTTGAACCGGCGCCGCTCGGTACCGGCGGCGCCATTCGGTATGCCGCCCAGGGCGTCACCGAGACCCTGGTCGTCTTCAACGGCGACGTCATGACGAGCGTGGACGTGAACGCCGTCGTGAAGGTCCATCGCGAGCGCAAGGCCAGGGCCACTATCGTGCTCACACCCGTCGACAACCCGTCGGCGTACGGCCTGGTCGAAACCGAAGCCGACGGCAGCGTGCGGCGCTTCCTCGAAAAGCCCAACCCCGACGAAATTACCTGCGACACGATCAATGCCGGGATTTACATCCTCGAGCCCGACACGTTCGATCGCATCCCGAAAGACGTGTCGTATTCGATCGAGCGCTCCTACTTCCCTTCTTTAATCGAGCGCAAGGAAGCGTTCGTCGCGTACGTGGATCGCGGCTACTGGATCGACATCGGCACGCCGGAGAAATACATCCAGGTGCACCACGACATGTTCGACGGCCGCTTCTCGGGAGGGATCTTTGCGACGGCCGATCGATCGAAGCCGATCGTGTCCCCCGACGCGCGGATCGAAGACGGCGTGACGTTTGCCGGCGCCAGCTTCATCGACGCCGGCGCGCACATCAAAGCGGGCGCGCGCATCGGCCCCTACTCCGTCGTCGGCCGCGGCGTGGTCGTCGAGGAATCGGCCGATATCGAAAGCACCATTCTCTGGCCCAACACGCGGATCGGCCAGGGCGCGGTGGTGCACGGCCCCATTCTCGGCCGCAACTGCCACGTCGGCCGCAACTCGGTAGTGAAGTCATCATCCGTGCTCGGCGACAAGACGCTGCTCACCGACTACACGACGATTTGATCAGTTCCCAAGCCCCAAGCCCCAAGCCAATGATTAACCCGTCAGTCTTCAAAGCCTACGACGTTCGCGGCCTCTACCCTTCCGAGATCACCGAAGACCTGTTTCACCAGCTGGGCCGCGCGTTCGTGGCGTATCTCGGGCCGGGCAAGTACGCCGTGACGCGCGACATGCGGACGTCGTCTCCGTCGCTGACCGCGGCGTTCATCGACGGCGCGCGCAAGCAGGGCGGGACGATTTACGACTACGGCCTGCTGGGGACCGATCAGATGTATTACGCGGTTGCCGCCGACAAGCTCGACGGCGGCGCGCAGATCACCGCGTCGCATAATCCCGGCGAGTACAACGGCTGCAAGCTGGTGCGGGCCGAAGCGTTTCCGCTGAGCGGCGAATCCGGCATCAAGGAAATGAAGGAGATGATCCTCGCCGGCTCGATCCCGGCGCCGCCGGCGAGTCCCGGCGCGATCGAGAAGCGGGACATCATGGACCGCTACATCGAGCACGTGCTGTCATTCGTGGACGAGGCGTCGCTCAAGCCGTTCAACGTGGTGCTCGACGCCGGGAGCGGTGTGGCCGGCATCGTGGCGCCGCGGCTGTTCGACCGGCTGCCCGTGAAGACGACCCGGTTGTGCTTCGAGGTCGACGGCACGTTTCCCAATCACGAAGCCAATCCGCTGATCGAGGAGAATCGCCGCGACATCACGGAGAAGGTGATCGCCCTGAAGTCGGATGCCGGCATTGCCTGGGATGGCGACGCCGACCGCGTGTTCTTCATCGACGGCAGCGGCGAGTTCATCGCCGGGGATTTCATCACGGCGCTGCTTGCCGAGGCGTTCCTGATGAAGTCGCCGGGTGACACGATCATCTACGACGTGCGCGCCAGCTACGCGGTGAAAGACGTCGTGGCGAAGTACGGCGGCAAGGCCCTGATGAACCGCGTTGGCCACGCGTTCATCAAGCGGCGGATGCGCGAAGAGAACGCCGTGTTCGGCGGCGAGGTGACCGGCCATTATTATTTCCGGGACAACTTCTACGCCGACAACGGCTTCATCCCGGCCCTGATGATCCTCGACCTGATGTCGAAGAAGGGCCTGTCGCTGCGCGACCTGCTAAAGCCGCTGCGCGAGCGGTATTTCATCTCCGGCGAAATCAACACCAAGGTCGCGAACATGGACATCGCGGCGAAGAAGATCGACGAGCTCAAAAAGCGTTACGCCAGCGGCAATGTCTACGAGCTCGATGGCATTTCGGCGGAGTTCCCCGACTGGCACTTCAACGTGCGCCAGTCGAACACCGAGCCGTTGCTGCGCCTCAATCTGGAAGGCCTGACGCCGGAAATCATGGAAAAGAAACGCGACGAGGTGCTGGAAATCATTCGCGGCTAGGTAGAACCCCCGTAAGGAACCCTCGTGCGGAACCTCTGGTAGAATTACGGGGCTGAGCGGGAGTAGTTCAGCGGTAGAACGCGAGCTTCCCAAGCTCGATGTCGCGGGTTCGATCCCCGTCTCCCGCTCCAACCTCCGCTCAGGTTCAGGCGGAGGTTGCCCACCGTAGCTCGCCACGATCAAGCGAGCGAAGGTGGGCGGTAGCGAGGAGCTGCGAGCTACCCGCGCTCAGCGACGACGACGTGTTGTTTTCGGCGGTAGTTCGTCGCCGGGAAGTGGCGCGTTGCCCTTACCCGCGCGCTTGAGCACTTGCAGTGCCTTCGTGATGTCGCCCTTCGCGGCACGTTCCGCAAAGTATTCCTCGGTCCGCAGCGCGGAAACCTTCTCCGCAACGGCGACGTTGATCAGTTGATTCACCGCAACGCCTTCGGCCTTGGCGACCTTTTTCGCCTCTTCCATCAATGATGGGTGAAGCCGCAATGCAAAGTTGCTCTTCTTCATGAGCGATTCTCCAATCGTCGTACTGCATCAGCTGGCGCGAGAATCTCGAGTCCGAAGCGCGCCGCTGCCGGCTGGAAGTGTCTGCGGTTGAAAGTGACCACCGCGGCCGCCTGTCCGTTCACGGCCGTTTCGAGCACGAGATCGTCTCCCGCGTCCGACAGCACGGGTCGCCACAAAAACGAAATGCGAATCGGCTCCACGACCTGCGCCATCGCGTCGAGTAGGACCTCAACGTCCGCGGCCGAAATCCCCGCTGCTGCAAGGTGTTCTGAACGGGTCAGCACCGACTCGTACTGCAACATCAAAGGCACCGACGCCAGCACTGGATAGCGTTGCCCGAGCGCGGCGGTCAAAAGCACCCTGGACGCACCACGGTCGCTGCGGACGGCCGCAACGAGAATGGCGGTATCGAGCACCGTGCGCCCAAGCACTCAAATATCATATCGCATGCAATATCACTTTCACCGGCTTAGGAGCTAACCGCGCGTTGAACTCCAGCCGCTTGGTTTCCTTCTGCAAGCGGCCGCGATTCTCAAAGGCCCACTCCCTTCGGTCCGATCCAGCTATCGCGGTCGCTTCCCTGTGAACCGGTCTCCGCCGCTGACGGACTGGATGTTTCCACTATCAAGAGCGCCGCTCACGGTGCGACGACCACACCTCGTGCGTCTTTCACGTTTGACAGGTTACCGTCGTCTCACCGATCGCGAACTGGCTCCCCGACGGCGGGGCGCATATGGCGAAGCCCGGCGGATCGAGGCGGCGCCCCGGTGGAGTACCCATTGCCGGCGACTACCGACGACGTCGTCTGCCACGATGTCAGCGACCGAAGCGATGACCGGCGCCAGGAGATCCGGGGGAACGATGACGACCGTCGTGGTCGCTTCAGCGGCGGCCTTGGCGTCCTCGACGTGGCCGACCAGATCCCTCGCGATGCTGTAGAAGGCTTACGTCCTGCCGTTCTGTCCCGTGAACTTGCCGATGTTTCGGTGGTGTGGCTTGAACGGCGTGAACGGACCGCCGTCTTCCGAAGGATCATGCGATTCGTTGTGGATGAGCTTCGGAGCGTAACACAGTAGTCAGTCGGTTCGCGGGGGGAATTCTGGTCAGTGGTCTCCGACGATCATGTTGGCATCCCACGAGCGCCGGAGGCGCGAGTCCCACGAAGGCGGAGCCGAGTCCGAGCAGCCGCGACGCGGCGACTCCTCCGAGCGCAGCGAGTCCTCTACTGAATTGAGATCCCGACTGACATCGTCACCATCTGCGTGCGTTTGGCGGAGGGCAGCAGCGCCGTCTCGCCGCGCGAACTCAACTTCGTGAATCGCACGTCGAAACTCGCGCCCAGGTGGCGCTTCATGAACCACTTCGCGCCCCCGCCGAAATTGAGCGCCGGGTTCCACGACTCGGGAATGATCACGCCCGGAACGGTGCCGACGGCGGATGTACTGCTCGCGACCTTGGTCCGCCCGTAGCCGGCGCTCAGGTAACTCCATCCGTACTTGTGACCGAAGTTCATGGAGACCTGCGGCAAAAGGCTGGTGATCTCGGTGGTCACGACGGGGACGGTCGGCGCGGTGGGCGTCGTGCCTGGAGCCTTCACAACCGCCGGCGGCTCGCCTGTCCCTTTACCCATCGCCAATTGCGCGCCCACGCCGAACGTCATGACACCCCACTTCAGAAAATAGACATTGGCGCCGCCTGAGAATCCCCACGCGCGGCCGGGCACCACGGTCGCGTCTGAGACGAGGGGGATCCAGCCTTCGGCGTTGGGTAAACCCACTAACCCGCCGTGCAGGTCGACGGCGAATCGTGGCAGCCCTTCCTGCGGCGCTTGGGCTGCTGCGGGCGCACACACCAGGAGCGCCAGCAGCATGAGTACTAACAAACGCATTAGTAGCCGCTCGCCTTCACTGCCGTGCCCGCCTCGCCACGCGATTCCTTGACGATGCGGACCCCCGCGCTCGCGCCGATCCGTGTAGCGCCGGCCGCGACCATCGCCTTCATCTGTTCGAGATCCCGGACCCCGCCCGATGCCTTCACGCCCATCTCGTCGCCGACGACCCGGCGCATCAGCGCCACGTCGGCCGCCGTGGCGCCGCCCGGACCGAAACCCGTGGAGGTCTTGACGAAATCGGCGCCGGCCGCCTTCGAGAGCGTGCAGGCCGTGATCTTTTCCTCGTCGGTGAGCAGCGCCGTTTCGATGATGACCTTGCTCGTGGCGCCGGCCGCGTGACACGCCGTCACCACGCCGCGAATATCGTCGGTCACCAGCCGGACATCGCCCGACTTCAAGCCGCCGACGTTGATCACCATGTCGATTTCCGACGCGCCGTCGAAGATCGCCCGCCGCGCCTCGAACTGCTTCACGTCAGGCGTGGTGGCCCCGAGCGGAAATCCGACCACGGAACAGACCAGCACGCCGGTACCGCGCAGTCTCTGTGCAGCCAGCGCAACCCAGGTCGGGTTGACGCACACCGTGGCGAACTTCCACTCCGCTGCTTCCTTGCACAGTTGTTCGATCTCCGCCGCCGTCGCATCCGGCTTGAGCAGGGTGTGATCGATCAAGCCTGACAACCCGGTGGCGCCGCCGTCTGTGGCATGGAGGCCGAGCCGCGTGGCGCCGGCATCGAGCACGCCGCGGACGCGATCCGGGCAGCAGTCGAACGTGAAACCGTGGCACGCGCATCGCGTCGGAGCGACCGCGCCGGCTCGCGTCAGCTCCTCCAGGATGAGCTCGATCACCCGCCGATAGTCGCTCACTGCAAGCTCTCCAACGCCCGCACTTTCGCCAGCCGGCGGATGTAACGCGCCTCGCCCATCGGCGTGGCCAGCCATGTTTCGACGATGGCCTTGGCGTCTTCCACGCTGACGAGGGTGGCGCCGAGCGCCAGCACGTTGGCGCCGTTATGCTCGCGCGAATAACGCGCCAGCGTCTTATCGGTACACATCGCCGCCCTGGCCCCGTTGATCTTGTTGGCGGCGATACAGGATCCGATGCCGGCGCCGTCGATGGCGATACCGGCGTGCACTTCCTTGCGGGCCACCAGCCGCGCGACCTGGGCGGCAATGTCCGGATAATCGACCGGATCCGGGCCGTCGGTGCCGACGTCGAGCACGCTGAGGCCGCGCGTCCGCAAATGATCCCGCAGGGCCGCCTTGAGCGCGACGCCGGAGTGATCGCTGCCGATGGCGATCGACTTGATGTCGGCGACCGGCGCCAGGCCGTCGAGGCTGGCCTCGGCAACGCCGCGCAGCACGGTGATGCGCCGCGCCTGCAGCGTATCAGCCGCGAGCGGCGTCACGTGTCCGCCGGTCTTGAGCGTCACCGTGGATCCCGGCTCGAGCGTCCGCGCGTCACTTTCCGTAATGATCTCGAACGTCTTCATTCTGTTCTTCGCGACAAGTAATGCCCTCCCGACAAGCAGTGCCCTCCCGTCGTAATCGTGACGTGCCCTCCCGTCGTGATCGCCGTCGTGCTAGTCTTTCGTCGATGTCGACCGCGAAACCTACAGTGTTGATCGATCAGGACGAGCTCTCGGCCCGCATCACGGCGCTCGCGCATGAAATTCGCGCGGACTTCCCCACTGGTCAGCTGCATCTCGTCTGCGTCCTCAAGGGTGCGTTCCTTTTTCTCGGCGACCTAATCCGCAACATGGACGGTCACGTGTCGATCGACTTCATGGCCTGCTCGAGTTACGGCGACCGCACCTCCTCGTCTGGCGAGGTGCGCTTGTCGAAAGATCTCGATTCCGGCCTCGAAGGCCGCGACGTCGTCATCGTCGAAGACATCGTCGATACCGGCCTCACGCTGCACTACCTGCAGGAAATCCTGCAGGCCCGCGGCCCGCGGACGCTGCGGACCGCCTGCCTGCTGAGCAAGCCGTCGCGCCGCAAGATCGACATCAAGGTCGACTATATCGGCTTCACCATCGAAGACCGCTTCGTCATCGGCTACGGACTCGATTACGCCGAGCAATACCGCAACCTGCCGTACATCGGCGTCCTCGAATAGATCGCCCGGCACCCCATAAAGGAGTGCCTACACCGCCAATACACCGGCACCCCATAAAGGAGTGAACTACACCGGTACTACACCGGCACCCCATCAAGGGGTGCCCTACACCGGCACTACACCGGCACCCCATGAAGGGGTGCCCTACACCGGCACCACACCGGCACCCCAACAAGGGGTGCCCTACACCGGCACCACACC
>JANOZI010001210.1:0-3612 GCA_031429375.1 Acidobacteriota bacterium
CAGTACCGCATCGTCGATTTGCGGCCCGGCCTGTACACGTTGACGTTTACGCTGCCGGGGTTCAACACCATTGCCCGCCAGGGCATCGACCTTCAATCCAACTTCATTTCCACGATCAACGTCGAGTTGACCGTGGGCACACTGCAGGAATCGGTCACGGTGTCGGGTGCCTCGCCGGTCGTGGACGTGCAGAGCAACGTCAAGCAGCAGGTGCTGTCGCGCGATGTGCTCGACGCGGTGCCGACGGCCAGGACCATCCAGGGCCTGGGCCAACTGGTCGTGGGCGTCACGCTGAACGCGCCGGACGTCGGCGGCTCGCGCGCCATGCAGCAGACCTATTTCGCCATCCGCGGCACCGGTGGCGCCCAGACCGTGGTGCTGGTCGACGGCCTGATGACCAACGGCCTGATGGGCGACGGCGCCGTGCAGGCGTACCACAACGAGGCGATGACGCAGGAGGCCGTGTACCAGACGGCCGGTGGATCCGCCGAAACGCTGACCGGCGGCGTGAACATGAACCTGGTGCCCAAGGACGGCGGTAACCAGTTCCGCGGCGGCGCGAAGTTCGCCAAGTCGCCGGCCAGCTGGCAGGGCAACAACCTGTCGGACAGCCTGCGATCGCTCGGCGTGACCGGCGTCGACCGCATCGAGAACTTCATGGAGTTCAACATCGAGCAGGGCGGACCGATCAAGAAGAACAAGCTGTGGTTCTTCGGCGCGTTCCGCCAGGCGTATTACGACAAACCGATCGCGAATACCTTCAATACCGACCCGAGCGTGCCGTTCCCGGTCGGGTACAAACGCTGCGCCGACAACCCTGGTTCGTGCGAGCAGGGCATCTCCGACGAGAAAATGAAAAACCCGGTGGTCCGCCTGACCTGGCAGATGTCGGAACGCAACAAGCTGGCGGCGTATCACGATCGCGCGTTGCGCCTGCGCGGCCATGCCATGACGTCGCTGACCGACCCTCGCACCGCGTCGGTGATTTGGAACACGCCGAACTTCTCGACGGGTTCACTGAAATGGACGTCGACGTTGTCGTCGAAGCTGCTGCTCGAGGTCGGGACCTCGTACAACCGCGAACGCTACGACAACCTCTATCAGCCCGGCGTGTATGCGGAGCGCAACACCCCCGAGTGGTACCGCAACGCTCGCAAGAACGACACGAGCACGGGGTTTCTCTGGAATGCGTCGAGCGCGCAGCTGGGCAACTACCCGGACCGCTACAACATGCAGGGGGCGCTGTCGTACGTGAGCGGTGCGCATAACGTAAAGGTCGGGGTGATGGATCAGTTCGGCTCCTACCGCCGCTACAACAACGCCAACGCCGACCTCTACCAGACCTACAACAACGGTACGCCGTTCCAGGTGACCGTGCTCAACACCCCGCTCGAAGTGCAAGAGAATCTCGATGCCAATTTCGGGGTGTTCGCGCAGGACTCGTGGAACCTCGATCGCCTCACGGTCAACTACGGGGTGCGCTTCGATTACCTGAAGCAGCGCGTGGTCGGCCAGAAGGCGCAGTTCGGGCGTTTTGCGCAGAGCGCGGCGTACGACGACATCGTCCTGCCGGTGTGGAAGGAATTCTCGCCGCGCCTGTCGGCGGTCTACAACCTGTCGGGCGACGGCAGGACGGCGGTGCGGGTCGGCTACAACAAGTTCGTCACCGCCGCGACGACCGGGTTCGCCCAGTTGTATAACCCGACCGCGCTCACGACCCAGGCCCTGACGTGGACCGATGCGAACGGCGATGACATCGCCCAGGGCGAGCGCGGCTGTGCCTTCAATACGCCCGGCTGCGAGATCAACTTCGCCGGTCTGCCGTCGAACTTCGGCGTGCGCTCGCTGGCGCAGTTCGATCCCGAGCTGAAGCGGCCGTACCAGATGGCGTTCAACGCCGGCGTCACGCACGAGATCCTGGCCGGCCTGACCCTGTCGTTCGAATACTCGCGCAGCGACTTCAAGAACATCACGGTGCGCCAGAACACGCTGCGCGACATCAACAGCTACGACCGCACCGACGTGGTGAGCCCGCTCGACGGCAGCGTGATCCCCGCATGGACCACCAAGCCCGGCCAGGCCGCACGCGTCGCCAACGTCGACAGCACCAGCGACGAGATGAAGCGCTGGTACAACGGCTTCGACCTCGGCTTCAATGCGCGCATGCGCGGCGGCGTGCGCGCGTTTGGCGGCATGAACATCGAGCGCTCGCTGAACGACGTCTGCGTGTCGGCGGCGAGCGACCCCAACCGATCGCTCTATTGCAACCAGGCCGAGAGCGGCATTCCGTGGGCGAAGCAGTTCAAGGCCACCGTCGTGTATCCGTTGCCGTGGTACGGCGTGTCGGTCAGCATGGCGCTCCAGAACCTGAACGGCTACGTCACCGGCAACGCGGCGCAGGCCTACGGCGGCTTCACCGCCGGCACCGGCTTCGATCGTCCGAACGGCCTTGCCACGTTCTGGCTCGTGACGCCGACGACACGCTACGCGCCCAATTGCATGGCGCCGTGCACCCCGGGTGCGCTCGTGATTCCCGCGCTGGCCACGAGCGGCCAGGCGTCGCTCAGCGTTCCGCTGGTCGCGCCCGAATCGGAGTTCACGCCGCGCATCAATCAGCTCGATCTGTCGGTGAGCAAGCGGTTCGAGCTCGGCGCGTTTAACGTGCTGCCGAAGATCGACTTCTTCAATGCGCTCAACTCGGACGACTACACCGGCGTGGTGACGTCGCAGTTCGGCGCTGTCACGTACAAGCAGCCGGCCACCGTGCTGCAGGGCCGCATCATCCGCGTCGGCGCCGACGTGCGGTGGTAGTGTGAGCTGACAACGCGGCCACCCTTCGACTCCGGCACGTCGCGCGTCGCTCAGGGCAGGCAGAAACACAGAAACACGGAAGCACGGAAGACAATAAGTTTTCGATGTTTCCGCTTGCCCTGAGCGACGGTCGCGTTTTCGCGAGCGGAGCCGAAGGGTGATTCTGTGTTTCCGTGGTTGCATTTAGCACGCCCTCGTCGCGGTCGATATACTGAGCATGTCCAAGCATGGTCGGCCGTATCACCCTAACTCTGCTGTTGGCGACGGCACACGCGTCGGCGCAGGTGCCTGCCCTGAGCGAGCGCAGCGAGTCGAACGGGCCGACTCGCGTGCTGGATCTGGGCGGACGCGCAGTGAATCCACTTGTCGTCGAGCCCGGCAGCGCCGCGACCGTGCTGGTATTCACCACCACCGATTGCCCGATCGCCAATCGTTACGCGCCTGAGATCCAGCGGCTCGAGTCGCGCTTCGGCCAGCGCGTCCGGTTCGTGCTCGTCTTTCCCGTGGCAGCCGATTCCGCCGCCGTGATCCGCGCGCACTTGAAGAAGTTCGGATACTGGTCGGAGGCCGTTCGAGACACGGCGCAAGAGCTCATCAAGCACACCGGCGTCACGATTAGTCCGGAAGTGGCGGTGCTCGATGCCAAGTCGCAAGTGGTGTATCACGGCCGCATCGACGATCGCTATCTCGAGCTTGGCGTGGAACGCTCGCAACCGACGGTGCGCGACCTCGAGAAAGCGCTCGAGGCTGTCGTGGCGGGGAAGCCGGTGGCGGTTCGCGAGACGCAGGCGGTCGGCTGCA
>JANOZI010001211.1:0-3370 GCA_031429375.1 Acidobacteriota bacterium
ACACGAACGCGTTCTGGCCGTCGTTGAAGGTATCCAGCACCATGACGATCGAATCGGTGTCGGTCAGCGACGCGTCGCGCCGCGCCTGCGACACGATGATCTCGGACGGGTTGCTGTCGAAGGCGATGATGCCGATGTAGATATTCCCGTTGCCGACGATGACCCGGACCTCGGTGCGCTCGCTCGCCGGCGCGCCTTCGACGGGATCCTGCTGGGTGAACGTGGTGTACGGCTGCACCGTTTGCCAGAGCGGCTCCGCCACCCGGCCGTCGATCACAGGTGGGTCAGCCTCCGCCGCGAGCTTGCCGACCACGATCGTTGGCGGCAATGGCGACTGTGCGAGCAATTGGGCGGGAATGACAACGGCCGAGATGACAAGCGCCAAATGGACGAACACAGGACAACAATTAGTTCTACACATCTGTTTTAATGGCGGTCGTAGGATGAAATCCGCATCGAAGTGTACGCCAAGGCCGCAACCGTGACAATGGGGTGAAGGAATGAACACGAGTCTCGCGCGGGTGCTTGTTGTATCCAGTTGTATCTTCGTTGTCCTCGGACTGGCCGTCGGCCGGGCGCAGGCGCCGCGCGGCCGTGTCTCTGACAATCCGGACACGCCGTTCAAGCTCGCAACCTTCGAGGTTCAGGGTAAGGTGCGACTGGGAATGGTCGTCGGCGACAAGGCGCTCGATCTCGCGGGCGCGAATCAGCAGCTCGCGCAGCGGGCCACACTGCCCGCGGTTGTCATGCCGGCGGACATGCGGACGTTGATCGAGGAGTACGATCGGATCAAGCCGCGCCTCTATCAGATCGCCAACTACTTCAAGGCGGCTGACCTGCACAGCGCGCCGTTTGCATTCGACGTGGGCAAGGTCTCCTTCAAGGCGCCGATCAAATACCCCTGGAACATGCTTGCCGCGGCGGCAAACTACAAAGCACATGCCGAGGGCATGGGTGCCCCGGCTCCCCCAGCCCCCACTGGCTCGCCTTCGCCGGATCGGAGCGGACCGGCGGGAGGGGGCTTCGATCCCACGGCTGCTGCACGCGTGGTCCCCGATCGTGACGCCCCGATTTTCTTCGCCAAGTCCCCACGTTCCTGCATCATCGATCCCGGCGAGCCCTTCTACATCGTCGATGGCCGACAGCGCACCGACTACGAAGCCGAGCTGGTGATCGTCATGGGCCCCAAACCCGCGTACCGGATTCCACGTGAGCGCGCGCACGACTATGTCTTCGGCTACAGCATCATGCAAGACATCAGCGACCGCGGCAGTGAGCGCCTCCGCGAAGTGTCGATGTTTGGCGGGACCAACTGGTTTGATGGCAAGAGCACCGACCGATCGGCGCCGTTTGGTCCCGTGATCGTACCAAAAGAGTTCTTGCCGAACTTCAACAACCTGAGGATTTCGACCAGGCTGAACGGCCAGACGGTGCAGGACGCACGGACGAGCGAGCTCATTTGGGACGAGGCGCACCTGATCGGGTTCCTAACCTCGCGTCTGACGCTCTACCCGGGCGACGTGATCCTGACCGGAACGCCCGCGGGAACCGGAGCTGAGCGACAGAAGTTCCTCAAACCCGGTGATGTCGTGACGGTCGAGGTCGAAGGGATCGGGACCATGACGACCCCGTTCAAGGCGCTGTCCGAGAAGCCTATGGGATACTAACTGCCATGTCGGCCCCAGCACTCACGCGACGCCAGGTTTTGGGAACCCTGGCCGCTGCCGGCGCCGCGACGCTCGTCGATCCAGGTGAGGTTCTGGCGCGGCTGGCGGCCGATGTCCCCTGCTCGGGCGCGGCGCCCGCCGGTGAACTGCTCGGGACCTTGCCCTTGTTCAGGGATCGCTCGCAGGTGCAGCCGTTCGGTCAGAAGATCAGCGGCGAGGGGCTCGACGCCCGTCTGCTCACAGACCTTTCGATCCTCGAACCCAACAAGCTCATCACGCCAAACGAGCTGGCCTTTATCCGCACCGAGATCCCCGCGGCGGCCGCGGCGCATCAAGGCCCGTGGACGATCGACACATCCGGGCTGCTCGCCAAGGAAGGCACCCTCGCCCTCGACGACCTGGTGCGCGGCTCGACCGAGATGGGCCCGCATTTGTTCGAATGCTCCGGCAACGGCAACCCGTCGAACTTCGGCCTGATGAGCGTCGCCGAATGGGAAGGCATTCCACTGGCCGACGTGGTCGCGCGCCTGAAGCCGTCGGAGGAGGCCACGGGCGTGCTCGTGAGCGGCTTCGATCACATCGGCCAGCTGTCGCAGCGATCCATTGTCGGCGCCAGTTGGGTGTTTCCGCTCGCATCGCTCGACAGGCTCGGCGCTTTCCTCGCGGTCCGCATGAATGGTAAGCCCCTCCCCGCCGATCACGGCAAGCCGGTTCGGCTGGTCGTTCCCGGCTGGTACGGCTGCTCCTGGATCAAGTGGGTGAACGAGATTCGACTCGTCGGTTCGGACGAGCCGGCGACGACGCAGATGGTGGAATTCGCGGGTCGCACGCACCAGACGGGCCCGCACAAGTTCGCCAGGGACTACGCGCCGGCCGACATCCAGACCGCGGCCACGCCCGTGCGCGTCGAGAAGCGGCGCATTCCATCGGGCCTCGAATATCGCATCGTCGGAATCGTGTGGGGCGGCACCAGGCCGGTCGATCGGCTCGCGATTCGATTTACGAAGGACGACGAGTTCACCCCTTTCACGATCTGCCCTACGCCGAAGACGCACACGATGTGGTCGCTCTGGGAGTATCGGTGGAGACCCACCGCACCGGGTACTTACGACATCGCCCTGAAGGTGCCGGATGCGTCGGTGCCTCAGCGGCGGCTCGAGACCGGCTACTACCTGAGGCAGGTGCGCATCGACGAGGCCTGAGGGCGCCGAGGCCCTGGGATATAATTTGCGAATGTTGCCGAGGCCCGTGCGCCACGCTGTTGGTCCCGCGTTGCTCGTCGGGCTTCTGGCGGTCGCTCCGTCGTTCCCCGCGGCGTTCCAAACGCCGGCGACCACGCCTCAGCAGCCGACGTTTCGTGTCAGTGTCGACCTGGTCACGCTCGACGCGATCCCGCGCGCTGCAAATGGCCAGTTCCAGGCGGACCTCAGCGCCGAAGACTTCCAGATTCTGGAAGACGGCGTCCCGCAGCAGATTGCCTCCCTGGTGTTGGTACACGGGGGGCGTGTGTTCAGCGTCTTGCAGCCGCCGACGTCCGCGGCGCCCGCCGCGACCGAAGGCCTCATCCTGCCAAGAGCGAAGCCGTCGGATACCACGGCGGGCCGCATCTTCGTTCTGGTCGTGGACGACTTGCACTTCACGGCGATCGACACGCCGCATGTGCGCGCGCTGCTGAAGAAGGTCGTGAAAAACCTGTTTCACCC
>JANOZI010001212.1:0-4185 GCA_031429375.1 Acidobacteriota bacterium
CGGCCACGGGATGTGCCAGAACTGGCAGACGGTCACGTCGGGCCGCGCTTCCTTCACGAACCGTGGCAACAGGGCGAAGTGATAGTCCTGCACGAAGACGATCGCCGGGGTGTCTGCCACCTCTTCGATCACTGCGTCGGCAAACCGCCGGTTCACGCGCACGTACTGCTGCCAGTCCGACTCGGCAAACTCGGGCCGGGCGTAGGCGATGTGACAGAGCGGCCACAGCGCGTTGTTGGCCAGGCCGTAGTAGTAGCCCTGCTCTTCCTCCGCCGTAAGCCAGATCCGGCGCAACGTGTACGAAGGCTTGTCGGGCGGAACCTTGACATGGCCGCGGGCATCGGCGGTCTCGCGGTCGGCGTTGCCGCTGCCGTGCGCGATCCAGGTGCCGCCGCACGCACGCATCACCGGGTCGAGCGCGGTCACCAGGCCGCTCGCCGGGCGGAGGCATTCGATGCCCACGGTTTCCTTCTCGCCGCGGAACCAGTTGAGCACGCCCCTGGCCGGACGCGTCTTGCGGACGTGGATGTAGGGCTCACGGTTGGCCACGACCACGAGGCGCGCATCGCGGAGCGAGCCGACCGCCGATTCCAGTTGGGCTGCGTTCATGTGCCGTGTACGTCCACCGCCTGACGTTACTCTTTGGCCGCCAGCCATCTCAAGAAAAGATCCACTTCGGCGATACCGTTGAGCTTATGCGTGGCCGCCGTGGGCCGCAGGCCGACGAGCACGCCGATGCCCAGGTCGATCGCGCGGAACGCGTCTTCGTCGGTAATGTCGTCGCCGATGTACGCAACCCACGCCGGCCGCTGCACGCGCCGCTGGAAGTCTTCCGTGATCCAACGCGTCGCCTCGCCTTTGTGCCCGTTGATGTTCGGCAGGTACTCGACCACCGCATCGCCTTCGAGACGGCGGACCCGGCCGTCGGCCATCCAGGGAGCGGCCAACAGATCGGCCTGGGCCAGCACCGCTTCGCGGCGAGTGGCCGGCAGCCGCCGCACATGAACCGCCACGCTCGCGCTCTTGTCTTCGATGAACGCCTCGGGATGTTCCTGGACCACGCGCGCCAGGCACCGGGCCAGTCCCTCGACGCGCTGCTCAGCGCTGTGCAAGTCAGGGTGGTCTGTCCGGTTGCCCTCGAATTCGATCTCGAGGCCGTGCAGCCCGGCGTGATAGATCCGGTCGGGCAGGCGGGTGCGGCGGCGCAGGTCGTCGATGCGGCGGCCGCTGACGATGCCGACGGCGGTAGCCCGCTGCACGCTGATGCGATCGATCAGGTCCCAACGCTGAGACGTCAGCCGCGGCGCGCTTGGATCGGGATTGAACTCGGCGAGGGTGCCGTCGAAGTCAAGCAGCAGCAGGAGGGCGGAGCCGGCGGGCCGGTTCATCACCTCCGCCTGCACTTCATCTAGCACCTTGTCATTGTGCCGGGAAAATCACTCCGGGCGCGAGCAGCCCATCCGGATCGAGGCTGAGCTTGATGGCGCGCATCCCGTTGATGGCCCGGCTGCCGTAGAGCTGTCTCAGCAGTTCCTGCTTGATGAGACTGCGGCCGACCCCGTGCTCGGCCATCGGACAGCCGCCCATCCTGATCACTTCCGCGCCCAACGCGAGCATCGCCTCCTCCCCTTTTGTGACATCGTCCGCACTCGCGGGAATCACGTTGGGATGGACGTTGCCGTCGGAAATGTGTCCCCACACCGCGAGGTCGAGGCCGCGCTCGTCAAACAGGCGCCGGCACGTGCGCATCATCTCGCCGAAGCGCGCGAATGGCACAATCATGTCGGCGGCGATCTTCGAGATCAGGGGATCGATCGTGTGTTGGGCGAGGGCGACGCGACGGTTGACGCCGGCGGGCACAGCTTCGCGCAGCTCCGCAAACGCGCGCGCCCGCGCCTCGTCTGACGGCATCGCGATCTCGGTTGCGTCGAGCACGTCCCACTCGTCGAGCAGCTGGCAGAAACGGCGGACCGGCGTGTCGGGCGCATCCTCGGTCAGCGCGTCCTGGAACTCGGGCCACAAGTCGCGTCCCTGATCGGCCGGGCGCAGCTCGATTTCAATCAGCAGCAGCACCGCGGTGTCGGGCCGGATCGTGATGTTGAGTTTCTGATCAACGCCGTCTTCCCTCACCACGGCCAGCGATCGCGCGTCGATGTGCTCGATGGCGGCCACGTCGAGCCCGAACGGGTTGCCGGACGCGTAATCGCTGTCGGCGTTGTTGCGGAGCTGATCGACGAGCGCCAGCGCCTGCGCTTCGCTCGACAGCTGCACCAGCGCGCGCACGACCGGGCGGCGCTCGGGCGCGGTGCGCAACACCGCCTCCGCAATCACGCCGAGGGTGCCCTCGGAGCCGATGAACAGATCGATCAGATCCATCTCCGGCGCGCAGTAGTAACCGGCCGAATGCTTGGGCACGGCCGGCATCTGGAGCGGCGGGATGCGGACCGTCCTCGTGCCGGAAGCGGTCTCGATCTCGAAGAAGCCATCGAGTGACGCGAACACCCGGCCGCGCGTGATCTGCAGCACGTCACCACCGGCGAGGACGAGGGTGAGGCCCTCGACCCAGCGCCGTATGGTGCCGTACTTGAAGGTGGCGGCGCCGGCCGCGCAGGTGGCAATCGCACCGCCCACGGTGGCGCCGAGATACGTCGGCACCGGTGGAAACCATCGCCCGGCGCCCTGGAGCGCCCGCTGAACTTCTTCCAGGGTCACGCCCGCCCCAGCGCGAATCTGCTTCTCTTCGATCGCCAGCGTCTTCAGCCGTTCGGTGCTAAGCACGACATCGCCTAGCGGCGTCGCCCCGCCGGTGAGCGACGACTGCGCCCCAACCGGCAGGAACGCGTTAGGCAACCCTTTGTGGGTTGCCGGCTTCAAGCACGCCGACACCTCTTCGACGTTGCGTGGGCGAAGCACGCCCACGGCCCGCCCCCCAGGGTAGTGCGCGGCATCGGCGAGGAATCTCGCGACGAGTTCGGGATCGCTTTCGAGAGGGACGGTCACAGGGCTAGGGCCAGGGTGCCAAGGGTGCCTACGGTGCCAAGGTGCCTAAGGGTTGGTGCCACGGTGCCACGGTGCTCAGATGCCCATTATGCTCCGAGCCGGTTGCCTCGTGGCGGGTACAGCGTCGGCTTCGCGGCAGTCAGCTGACTAGTGTCTCGTAACCGAAACACTAGCGAGGCAAGCCGGCGATCTGCGTGGGCACTTTGTACAGGGTCTTGCCGGCGGTAATGTAGAGCGTCTTCATATCCGGACCGCCGAAAGCATTATTGGTAATGGTGTCTTCCGTGATTGGAATGAACGTGAGCAGCTTGCCCTGGGGCGAGATCACGTGGATGCCGGCCTTGGTGTCGAGGGTCTCGGCGCTTCCGCGAAGCTGGTTCAAGCCCGCGGAGGCATACAAGTTCCCCTGCCTATCAATGCTCATGCCGTCCGCGCTCCGGCCTGGAGAGAAATTGTAGTGGACCCGCATGTTGCGGACGGTGCCGTCGGGCTGCAGATCATACGAGCGGATCAGGCGCGCGCCGCCTTGCGCCTGATTGGCTTCGACAAGGTAGAGCGTCCTGTCATCGGGAGAGATCTGGATGCCGTTGGGGCGCTCGATCTCCGGCGCGGCAAGAATGCGCGCCAGCTGCCCAGGCCCGTCGATCCGGTAGACGGCTCCGCCGGTGAGATCGGTGAAGTAGAGGCGGCCGCTGCCGTCAATCGTGACGTCGTTTGGCCCGACCAATGGCTTGCCTTGATAGTTATCGGCGAGCAGTTCGATCTGGCCGGTGCGCAAATCGGTCCGCGTGATCTGCGGCTTGAATCTCACGAGCTCGCCGGTCCGCACCGAATCCGCTCCCTCACACGCGATGAGCCGGCCTTGAGGATCGATGAGCAAACCATTGGCATTGTTGCTGGGTTCGCGAAACGTGGACAAGACGCCGCTCGGGCTCAGCTTCAGGATCCGCTGCGACACCATCTCGCTGAAATACACGGTACCGTCCCGATCTACCGTCGGGCCTTCGGTGAAGGCAACGGCTGTGGCGATCGCGGCCGGCTGTGCGGCTGCCAGCGCCGGGACCATGGCGCCAAGAAGCGTGATCGCGATCGCAAGCACCTCCCGGGGACGACGCGTCATGCAGTAATCCTTTCTCTAGATGGCTGGGCGCGATTCTAGCCTGAAATCAGAGCAGTCTCTAGGCA
>JANOZI010001213.1:0-5029 GCA_031429375.1 Acidobacteriota bacterium
ACTTCACCGCCAGATTCAGCGCCGTCGGATCCGTCACGTCGGCGCCGGGAAAGGCGGCCGGGGCTCCGCCATCCCGAACAGATCGCGATTCGACACCAGCACGGTCGGCGTCGGATCGCCGCGGCGCGCGTCGCCATCCGGCAGTGTTTCCAGGTCGATGACTTGATACTCGGAGGGCCGCCCCGCCAATCGCAGGGCGTCATCGAGATTCGCCTTCATCCTCGTGGTGTTGACGCAACCGTCGCGCGTGTGAGGAACACAAGATCTCGCTCGGCCAGCTTATCATCGCGAACCTCGGGAGTAGACCACGGCGGCTCCCCCAGGCACGTACGTGACCGTCACAGGATACGGGTTCGCTTCGCGGCTGGTGGCGGTGCGTCCGGCAATGACACCGACTGCCGCACCGAAGACCACGTCGCTCAGCCAATGGCGGCCGGTCGGCAACCGCGACGCGGCGACATACGACGCGAAGGTATAGGCCGGGACGGCGTAGCGCCAGCCGAGATGCCGCTCGATTGCCGTCGCCACCGCAAACGTCGTCGCGGCGTGTCCGGACGGAAACGAGTTATTGGTCGTCTGGTCGGGCCGTTCACGCCTGACCGTGTACTTGATTGTTTGCGTGACCAGTTGCGCGAGCACCTGGGCTCTGATCAGATCCATGCCGACGTGCGACACCTTGGGCCGGTCTTTGATGCGCCCGAACGCGTAGATGCCGGCACTCGTGACGATCGGCGCCACGCCGCCCAGCATCTGTCCCGCCTGAAAAATATTGTCCGCGAGCTCGTTGCCGACGACTTGACGATTGACCTTGCCGTCCAGCGGATGCAGCGCCAACGCGAATCCGCCTCCCACCCCCGCCCACAACAGGTTTTCGCGCGATGGCAGATGCTTCAGATCGGTCACCATGCCCTTCAGCATCGCCTTGATGCCGGTGTGTCGCGGCGTCGGTGGCGCCGCCGCGGGCTGTGCCATGGTGTTGCCGAAATCGACCGGCGGCCACGAGATGGCATCGTGCCCCGCGGTGATCGGTGAGTCGCCGGCCTGGGGGGCGGCGGGAATTGCCGGAACGATCTGCGCGTTGGAGGGTCGAGCGACGGTGGTGACGGCGAAGGCCAGAACAATGGCGCGTGCTACTACGGATTGATGCATGACGAATCCTCACTGGCGAAAATGTCGAGAGACAACCGGCGACAGCCCTCGGGCAGTCTTCAGACCGAAGGAATGTGCGACTTATTCAGAAGTGCTGGTTGTGTCTAGCAGCGAAGCTGCGCGGGAGGACTCGTCGTCGGGACTGGCCGTCTAAACGTGATCGGAGCGGCTGCCAGGTCGATGAACGTGGTGAGGCGACGATTGATCTGCAACGAGCATGCGCGAATCTTCGCGCTGACCACGCCGGCAACCGCGAACGCGGCACCGATACATAAAGCCACGACAACCACGTTGGCCTCGGTGTCGTTGCCGTTCTGGTAGGTCCGATCCCACTGGTCAAACATCTCGACGACCGGCCCGGCGAGACAGGCGATCAGGATCGAGACGATGACGAAGCGCCGGGTGTCCACGTCCAACCAGTCTAGCATCGCTGGTCAGCGCTGCGGCCCGCGCGCCGCATGGCATTCGGCCGCGCCCAACGGATTGGAATGGCAGTCGCAATTCGGGTCGTTGCACTCGCCGTGCCCCTGGCTGAGCATCGGGGCAAACTCCTCGGCGAACCGGCGCGCCGCCTCCTTCCGGCCCGACTCGGTGAGGCGATATTCACCGGTCGCGGCATCGTGCGTGGCGTCACCGCGCGCCACCAGTTCGCTCAACGTGCGCAGCACGTCGGCGGCAGCGTGCGTGAGGAAACGGGCGATCGCGTCGAGCGTCGCGGCCCCGCTGAAGCCTTCGCCCTCGGTCCAGTACAGCATCTCGAGCACTTCGTCTCGACGCGCGATGTCGCCGCCAGGGTCGTGTGCCATGTCGTTACCCAATCAAAGACCGCACGTGCCGGGCGGCGACGTCGACGGCCGCGCGCACGCGCCCCGATAGCTCGGTCGTCAGCTCGTCGACCTCCGCGGGTTCGCAGCCGACGAGAAACGTTTCCGCCGGCAGCGCGCCCAGCGCCTTGGCGACTGACAGCGCCTGCGACGGCACCGCCATGTGCATGTCGACGTCCCTGGCGAGCGGGACTTCGTCGACCTGGAGAACGTAGACCGTGCCCGGCTGTCCGCCACGCGTCATGGCGTCGATCACGATCAAGCGATCGCACGGCGTCAGCAGCTCCTGCGCCAGCCTGAGGCCGGCGGTGCCGACCTCGAGCAGCCGCACGCGATCCTCAGCGCCGTGTGTCGCTTCAACCTGCCTGAGCACCGCGATGCCAAACCCGTCGTCACCCCTCAGCTCGTTGCCGAACGCGGCGACTAGTATCCGCTTCACTATCGCGCACCGGTTTCGACGGCGACGGCGACCCGGATGCGGCCGGCCTCTGTCGTAACCGGCACGACCTGGACGCGGCCATCGCCATCAAGCTGGCGCCCGGTGCGGACGTCGTAGCGGCAGCCGTGCCAGGAACACCTGATCTCGGCGCCTTCGAGGGTGCCGAGATCGAGCGGCAGCGGACTGTCGCCGCACTGGTTGCGGACGGCATACACCTCGCCGCCGACCCGCGCGATCAACACGGACACGTCGTTGATCGTGACCGCGCGCATCGTGCCTTCCGCCACATCTTCCCCGGCCAGGGCGTCGTGATACACGGGCCGGTTGGCGCGCCGGAGGCCGTCGAGCGAGAGGAGCGCCGACGGTGGCTGATGCGGATCGCGATCGCGGAACTCGAGTTCCTGGAAGCCGATCAGGAATTCGCGCAGCGCGGCCTCGAGATCCTTTCGCACGTGATCGAGCGGCAGGCCCGGACCGGCCAGGTGGAGCCTGACATAGACGACGCCGCCCACCACTTCCTGGATCTCGACGTCGACCCCGTGCTCGTGGAGGTGGCTGCGGACCGTATCGAGCGCCTCTTCGGCCTGCAAGCGGCGGTCGACCGCAATGAGGTCGTACGACATCAGCAGCATGCGGATGGCGGGGTCGGCCACGAGCCGGTTAATCAGCGTGTCGCCCGTCATGCCGTGAATGGCGTGCACGAGATGCGACAGGCCGGTGCGGTGCACGGCATCGATGCCCTCGAGCAGCCGCGTCGACGCCGCTCGCACGGCGCCATCCGGATGCGCCTGCAGCTCGGCGATCGCCGACTCGACGTCGGCGAGCACGTCGCGTTCGGCCGCCTTCTCAGTGGATTCGTGCGCTGCCATCGAACACCTGTCCAAACACGACGCCGGTATGGCGGATTCTCGAATCGGCGATCGGCCCCTCCGGAATGAGGGCCGCGGCGGACGGCTCGAACGCCAGCTGCGTCACGAGCTCCCGAGCCTGTGTCAACGCCTCGGCAACGGCCGGCGTCAATTCCGACCCGAACTCGTGCGCGTCGGGCTCGAGCTCGACCACGACGACGGTGGCCGGCAGCGCCTCGAAGTGACGCGCCACGACCAGCGTGTTGTCGAGCGAAATAATCCCGGTCACCGCCTCGGTGATCGCCTCATGAATGCCCGCCGCGCCTGGCATCACGTTGTCCCATCGATAGACCGACAGCGTGCCGGGCGTCCGGCCCGGCCGCTGCAGGGCCCCGACGATCACCGCGAGATCGAACCGCTGATCCGGCGGGTCGTCCTGCAGGCGCTGCACGACGGCGATCGGGTTGTAGCTGATGTCTTCGACCAACACCCCTGGCGGCCAGCCGCTGACATCGAGCTCGTCGACCAGCACCACGCCGAACGAATGGTCGCGGAGGTTGCGATAGCCGACGCCGCCGATCAGGACTCGTGTCATCCGTCCAGCCCGCACGCGCAGGTATTGACTTCGCGCGTGACCACCGCGCCGTCGGTGTGAATGTGTGTGGTGCACGGCATGCACGGGTCGAAGCTGCGGACCGTGCGTAACACGTCGATGCCGGTGAACTTCTTCGGGTCGTCGGTTTCCTCGAGCAACGGCGTATTGATCACCGCCTCTTCGTACGGCCCCGGCTGCCCCCAGCGATCGGTGGGCGACGCGTTCCAGGTCGACGGCGTGATGATCTGGTAATTGGCGACCGCGCCCCGGTCGAGCACGAGGTGATGGGTCAGGTAGCCGCGGCCCGCGCCCCAGAACCCGACGCCGAGCTGCTCGCCCCTGGTCGGAATCTCGAACGGCGTGCTGGTCTGGGTGTGACCGAGCTTGAGCTCTTCCATCGCGTTGCGCCAGTTGATGAGCGCGATCATCGCCGTGAACGGCACGCAGTAAGCGCGTGCACGGTTGCGCTCGAAGGCGTTCCAGACTTCCGGCACGTGCCACTCGAGTTCCATCTCGGGCAGCGCGCCCTTCGGAACCAGGAACTTCATCGAGTGGCCGGTCGACTCCATGAACGGACTGTCGTCGACCTTCTGTGCCATCGCCGTACTACACAGGCGCGAATAGCAGCCCGCTTCCATGGCGAGGCGATCCCACCGCGGCGCCGTGTCCCAGGTGTATTTTTCTTTCCAGTTCTGTCCCTGCGGGCGCGGCTTGGTGACCTTGTTCCACGGGTGGTACGGCGACAGCGGCTTGCCGGCGGGGTCGGTCGGAAAGCGTTTCGCGGCGCCGGTCCACTCGTCGTAGAAGGAGTGTTCGACAAACTCCTCGAGTCCCATGTTGATGTTGTGCAGGTCGGTCGTCACCAGCTTGCCGTCGACAATGGCGCCCGGTGTGGCCCAGCGCCTGTCGCCCCACGCCCCGGCCGTCGCGTAGGTGGCGTCGTAGGCGTCGGCGTGATCGAAGATGCCGGTGTCGATCATGTTCATCCGCCGCGCGCCCACTTTCTTGTAGTCCGCATTGGCGGCGTAGAAAAACTCGGTGATCTCGTCCCAGATGCGCGAGATCTTCTTCGAGTAGTCGAAGAATTGCGCCAGCCGGATGAACATCTCGTTCATCACCGTCAGGTCGATGGTCGAGCTCATGCCTCCCGGGACAATCGTCTGCGGATGCGGGT
>JANOZI010001214.1:0-7718 GCA_031429375.1 Acidobacteriota bacterium
ACTGCTTGTCGGGAGGGCACTGCTTGTCGGGATCACGGAGCGAAACAAAATCTCGGCGTCTTCCACGGTCCGCGTCAGGAAGCCGATGTGATCGAAGGTCGGGCACGAGCCGAGCAAGCCCGCGGTGCTGATGAGGCCGTAGGTCGGCTTGAAGCCGACGCAGCCGCAGAAGGCCGCCGGGATGCGGACGCTGCCGCCGGTGTCGCTGCCGGTGGCCGCGGCGCACATCCGCGCCACGACGGCTGCCGCGGATCCGCCGCTCGACCCGCCCGGGATGCGGGTCAGGTCAACCGGGTTGCGCGTGGTGCCATAGAACGGGTTGATCGTCGTGACGCCGCCGCCGAGCTCGTGGGTGTTGGTCTTGCCGAGCAGCACGGCGCCGGCGCGCTCGAGTTGTTGAACGACGAAGGCATTGGTGCGCGGGACATACTTGTCGAACAGGTGAGAGCCGGCCGTGGTACGGATGCCCGCGGTCTCGATCAGATCTTTGTGCGCGATGGGAATGCCGTTGAGCGCCGAACCTGACGAACCTGTCGAACCCGTGCGGCTCCGACCTGCCTGAGCGCGCGCGTGATCGGCCGTCACCGTGATAAACGCATTCAGCGACGGATTCATCGTCGCGATGCGCTCGAGGTAGGCATCGGTGAGTTGTAATGGCGTGATGGTCCGCGCGGCGAGCCGCGCGCTCGCCTGGGCAATCGTCAGGGTTGTGACGTCGATCTGCGACGGGGTCAGACCCCTCGACGATTCTTGCTCGGGGTCAGACCCCGGGAGCACGAACGGTCCCGCCAGGAGGGCGGCGATCAGCTCCCGGCGGGTCATGGCGGGGTCTGACCCCGAGCGGGCCATGCCGAGGGGTCTGACCCCGACGCAGGAATACCGAACACGTCGCGATAAAACGCCAGCTCTTCCTCAAGCGCTCGGATGATGTTCTCGGCCTTGCGGAACCCGTGCTGCTCGCCCTCGAAGGTCACGTAGGCCACCTTCACGCCCTTCTTCCTCAACGCCTCGGCCATCATCTCCGACTGGTTCGGCGGCACGACCTTGTCTTCGAGCCCCTGGAAGAGGATCAGCGGGCACGACAAGCGATCGGTGAAGTGGATCGGCGAGCGATTGAAGTAGAGGTCCTTGGCTGCCGGGTACGGCCCGATCAGCGACTCCAGGTAGCGCGCCTCGAACTTGTGGGTATCGTGCGCCAGCACCTCGATGTCGCTGATGCCGTAGTAGCTCGCGCCGGCTTTGAAGGTCGAATGAAACGTCAGCGCCGCAAGCGTCGTGTAGCCGCCGGCGCTGCCGCCGCGGATCATCAGCCGCGCCCCATCCGCCTTGCCCTGCGCCACCATGGCCTCGGCGCCGCCGACCGCGTCTTCGACGTCGACGATGCCCCATTGGCCCTTGAGGCGATCGCGATACGGCCGGCCGTAGCCGGTGCTGCCGCTATAGTCGACGTCGAGCACGGCGAAGCCGCGGCTGGTCCAGAACTGCACTTCCGGATCGAGCACAGCGGACGTCGCGCCCGTCGGCCCACCGTGCGTGAGCACCATCATGGGCGGCGTCTCGCCCTCGGGTGCCGTCACGCCGGGATTCTTCGGCGCGTAGTAGAACGCGTGCACGTCTCTCGGCGCGGAACCGCCGCCCGCGAGCGCCGGAACATCGCCGGGTTTCGGCGTCACGCGAAACGTCACCGCTTCCGGCACGGAAATCCATTCGGGCGGAATTTGCTCGGCCGAGGAAGACCGCAGCACTTCGGCTGTCATGGAATCGAGCGGCAGGCGGACGATCGCCAGCGGCTCGGTCGCCGAGCCGCCGACGAAATAGATCGCGCGCTCGCTGGCGCGGATCGACGCGGTCGGCTCGAGCGGTAGATCGACTGGCTCGAAGCGTCGCGCGGTGGTATCGGCCAGCGCCATCTTCCATCGGCCGCCTTCGACATATGTCGCCACCAGGCGGTTCGCCGAGATGAACGCATAGGTGACCATTCCGAAGGACCACTGCGGTTTACCGAACTCGGCTGCCACGGCGTGGACCGGCTCGATCGCGGGTCCAAGCTGCCGGTACAGGTTCCACCACCCGGAGCGATCCGAGACGAAATAGAGCCGGCCATCCGGCGACCATTCCGGCTGGAAGATCGACTCGTCCGGTCCGCCTGCCACCTTCAGCCGAGCGGCCAGGCCGCCGTCCGGGTTGAGCGTGGCGGTCCATAACTCGGTGCCGTCCCACGGCATGTTCGGGTGGTTCCACTGGAGCCAGGCGAGCAATTTGCCATCGGGGCTGACGCTGGGGTCGGAATAGAAATCGGCGCCCGACACCAACACCCGTCCCGCGCCCGCCGCGCCCGGCCCACCGACGCCAATGGCGACAATGGCGTTCAGTGGCTCGGCGCTGCTGCGCGAATGATCTTCGCGGACGCCAATCAAGCGGCTGCGCGGGCCGTCAAGCCGGCAGTCGGCGTAGAAATAGCCTTTCGGCGTGAGCGGCTCGGGCGGCTGCCCGGGCGATTGCCGATACAGCCGCTGATCCTCGAAGTTCGAGAAGTAGATCATGCCGCGATCGACGGTGTAGGCCGCACCGCCATATTCGTGCACACGCGAGCGGACGTTGAAGCCGGCGGGGGTCACGTCGCTCGTGGCGCCGTCGGGCGTCATCTTCACGATCACGTTGCGTCCGCCCTCGCTGGCCCGGCCCTCCGCCCAATACACGTCTGCGCCATCGAGGTGGATCTGATCGAGCCTGAGGGCTCCCGCGGTCACCCGGGCGGCGGTCAGCGGCGATTCCCACGAACCGTACTCACGAAGGTTCTTCACGAAGGTTCCTCACGAAGGTTCCGCACGATGGTTCCGCACGACGGTTCTCACGCTCTACACTACCGCAAGCACACCACCTCTCGGAGCGGCCGGAGGTATCATTGTCGCGATGTTCGTCAAGCGCTTCTTTGAGCCGCTGATCGCGCAGAACAGTTACTTGATCGGCTGCATCGCGGCCGGCGAGGCGATTGTGATCGATCCGATCCGCGACAGTCAGCCGTATCTCGACACGGCAGAGCGCGAGGGGCTCAGGATTACTCACGTCACCGAAACCCACATCCACGCCGACTTCCTCTCCGGAGCTCGCGAACTGGCGCACAGGACGGGCGCCAGTCTTTGTCTCTCAGACGAGGGCGGCCCCGACTGGACGTATCAATTCGATCACGACCGTCAATTGAAACACGGCGATCGCATCAGTATCGGCAACGTCACGCTCGACGTGCTGCACACGCCGGGCCACACGCCTGAGCACCTGACTTTCCTGGTGACCGACGGCGCGGCGGCGGACAAACCCATCGCCGCCGTCACCGGAGATTTCATCTTCGTCGGCGATGTCGGGCGCCCCGATCTGCTCGAGCGCGCGGCGAAGATGGCCGGCACGATGGAGCAGAGCGCCAAGACGCTGTGGAAGAGCCTGCAGCAGTTCGAGAAATACCCAGACTGGCTGCAGCTCTGGCCCGGCCACGGCGCCGGCTCGTCGTGCGGCAAAGGCATCAGCGCCATTCCCCATAGCACGCTGGGATACGAGCGGCTGTTCAACTGGGCGTTCACCGCGAAGTCAGAGGCGGACTTCGTGACGAACGTGCTCAGCGGACAACCGGAACCGCCGACCTACTACGCCGCGATGAAGCAGATGAACAAGGCAGGCCCGCCACTGCTCGACGCCGTCCTGCCACCGCGCTTCATGAAGCATCCTGCGGCAAAACTGTCTCCACGTCCGGAGCCATCCCTGCTCAGGGCCGGTGACCTGGTCGAGGTGCTGAAGCGGGGCGCGCTGGTGATCGACACGCGGCCGGCGGCGGAGTTCGCGACCGGCCACGTGCGGGGCACGCTCAACATCCCGCTCAACGGCTCGTTTGTCACCTGGGCGGGCTGGCTGGTGCCGTACAACGCTGACTTCTATGTGATCGTGGACGATGGGCCGGCTGAGCGGGTGACGGAATTGCGCCGGGCGCTGTCGCTGATCGGGTTGGATCGGATGGCGGGCTACTTCAGCCAAACCGCGGTTGCGCATGCGGCGTCACGCGGCATCACGCCAGGCACGATCGATCAGATGACGCCCGATCAGTTGCGCGCGAACAAAGACGTGGCGGTCATCGATGTTCGCAGCGCGAACGAATGGAATGAGGGCCATCTGCCATCCGCCGTTCACATCCCGCTCGGCCATCTCGAGGAGCGCATCGCCGAAGTGCCCGCCGATCGCCAGGTCGTCGTGCATTGCCAGGCGGGGGCGCGATCTGCGATCGCGGCGTCGCTATTGAAGAGGCTCGGACGAGAACACGTCACCAACCTCGCAGGCGGTTACGACGCGTGGCTGGGCGCCTCGCCGCATCACCGTTAACAGTTGCCAGTCAACAAAAGTTGCCAGTTGCCAGTTAACAGTTAACAGTTAACACGAACAACTCATGAAGAAACTGCTCGGCGGGTGCCTGATCGTCGCCGTCATCGCCATGATCGGCTTCGGTGTGGCCGGCTATTACGCCTACCGCGCCGCCAGGCCGATGATCGACAGCGCCGGCGACTACGTTGCGCGGGCCCGGGAGATGGTGTCGATCGGCGACCGCATCAACAACCGCGCGCCGTTCGACCCGCCGGTCAACAGCGAGCTGACGCCGTCACAGGTCGATCGCTTCATCGCGGTGCAGGGCCGCGTCCGCTCGGACATGGGCGATCGCTGGAGCCAGATCGAGGCCAAGTCGGCCGAGATCCAACGCCGGGCCCAGAACAACAAAACGGATCTGTCGCTCAACGAAGTGGCGAGCGTGTTCTCGGACCTCGCCAACATTTACATCGAGGCGCGCAAGGTCCAGGTCAACGCCCTCAACGTGCACAAGTTCTCGGACGAGGAGTATTCGTGGGTCCGCCGGCGGGTGTATGAGGCGGCCGGCGTGCAGCTCGCCCACGGCATCGACATGTCCCGAATCGAAGACATCGCGCGCAGCGGCGCGCAGAAAAGCGGGATGAACCTCCCCGACATCCCAATGCCGGACGTGCCGGAAACCAACCTGCGGCTGGTGAAGCCGCACGTGGCCAAGCTCAAAGAGTGGATGCCGCTGGCAGTGCTGGGTTTATAGGCAGGGACCGGAGTTTTCGCGGAACTAAAGTTCCGCGCTACACTGCACGTCACATTGTCGTTACATGCCGTTCACCGGTCGTTGAACTCCGGTTGCTAACGTCTCATCGAGGAAAACACAGATGAAACGAGTAATGCTTGTAGTTGCGCTCCTTACCCTTGCCGCGCCTGCCTGGGCTCAGTTTGAAACCGCCACCGTCGTCGGCACCGTCAGAGACGCCACCGGCGCGGTTGTGCCCGATGCCAAAGTCACCCTCACCAACACCGCGACCGGCGTGACCGCCGAGAAGACGAGCGATGCGAACGGGAGCTTCGAGTTCTTCACGGTGCGCATCGGCACCTACGTGGTCACGGCCGAGAAGTCGGGCTTTTCGATCGCGCTCGTCGACAACGTCCAGGTCACCGTCGGCGCCCGCCAGCGCGTCGACCTCAGCATGGCGACCGGACAGATCACGGAAACGGTGACGGTCAGCTCGCGGGTGATCCTGCTGCAAACCGACTCGAGCGATCGCAGCCAGGTGATTACCGGCGAACAAACGAGGGCGCTGCCGCTCAACGGCCGCGAATACTCGGCGCTGGCGCTGCTGTCGCCCGGCGTCCGCCAGTCGGCGATCGGCACCGGCGGCTTCACGCCGCGCGAAGGGTCATTCAACATCAACGGCCTGCGCTCGACCTTCAACAACTTCCTGATCGACGGCGTCGACAACAACGCCTACGGCACCAGCAACCAGGGGTTCTCGAACCAGGTGATGCAGCCGGCGCCGGATGCGATCGGCGAGTTCAAGGTCGTGACCAACAACATGAGCGCCGAGTACGGCCGCTCGGCGGGCGCGACGATCAACGTCGCCTACGCCAGCGGCACCAACACCTTCCGCGGGTCGCTGTGGGAATTTGCGCGCCGAACCGAGTTCAACGCCACCGGCGCGTTCCGGCCGGCCAACGGGGTCAAGCCCGGCTTCGATCGTGATCAGTTCGGCGGGGTGCTCGGCGGCCCGATCAGGAAGAACAAGGCGTTTTTCTTCGCCGACGTCGAGGTGTTCGATCAGACCCGCAGCCTCACCGCGAGCTCCTCGATCGCCACCGCGGCACAGCGCGCCGGCCTCCTCGCGATCGACGTGCGCAACCCGTTCACGAGCGAGATTTACCCGGCCGGCACACCAGTTCCGATGTCGGCGTTCGCGCGGAAGGTGCTCAACGATCTGCCCCAGCCGACGAACTCGGGCACGGCGAACAACCTGCAGATCCTGCAGCAGTTCACCAACCGCACGCCGAAAGCCGGTGGCAAGGTCGACATCCAGTTCAATCCGCGGCTCTCGGCGTTTGGCCGGGTCGGCTGGCGCGACGCCGATATTTTCGACAACCCGCCGATCTCGGGGCCGTCAGGCGGGTCTGGCAACGCCCGCCAGTACGTGAACAACAAGCAGTTTTCCGGCGGTGTCACCTACACCCCCGGCGGTACGTCGCTGCTCGAGGCGCGGTTCGGCTGGTCGAGGACCCGGGGCGGCAAGGATCCGGCGGCGCTGGTCTTCGGTGAAAGGCGCGCCGAGGAGGTTTACGGCATCACCGGTCTCCCGTCGGATCCGCGCATCGCCGGCGGTTTGCCCACGCAATTGATCACGGGGCTGTCGGATCTCGGACGCCAGGCCACCAACCCGCAGTGGCAGTATCCGACCGTGTTCAATCCCAAGATCAATTACACCTGGCTGCAGGGCCGCCACTCGCTCAAGACCGGCTACGAGTTCCAGCGCGTGCTGACCGAAGTACAGGACGTCAACCCGCTCTACGGCCGCGACTCGTACGCCGGGCAGTTCTCGCGCCCCGCGACGGCAACCGCCGCGAACAACCTCTACAACCTCGCCGACTTCATGTTCGGCGCGCGCTCGACCTACGCGCTCAGCAGCATCCTGATCGCCGAACTGCAGCAGAACATGCACTTCATCTACCTGCAGGACGACTGGCGCGTCAACGATCGCCTCACGCTCAACGCCGGCCTGCGCTACGAGTACGCGACGCCGTGGACCGAGGCCAACAACGTGCTGTCGAACTTCGATCCGAACACCAGGACGATGATCCTGGCGAAAGACGGCTCGCTGCAGGATCGCTCGACGCTCAAGCCCGACAAGAACAACTTCGGCCCGCGCATCGGCATGGCGTACACCGCCACGGATCGCACGGTGATTCGCGGCGGCTACGGCATCAGCTACGTCCACTTCCATCGCGCCGGCGGCGCCAACGTGCTGCCGATTAACGGTCCCCAGGTGATCAACGCCGTCGTCGTGCAGACGCTGGCGACGCCGGATTTCCGGACGACGCAGCAGGGCTATCCGGCGGGGCTGACCGATCCGGCGCGCTTCAATCCGCTGACGTCGAACATCACCTACATGCCGAGCGACTACCGCTCGACCGACGTGCACAGCTGGTTTGCCTCGGTGCAGCGTGAAATCTGGGACGGCGCGATGATCGACCTGGCGTATGTCGGTAACCGCGCCAACGGCATGCTGCTGTTTGCCAATTACAACCAGGCCGTGCCCAACAATGCGGCCGGATCGCTCTCGCTGCAGTCGCGCCGGCCGATTCCGGAATACGCCGACATCACCTATGCGTTCAACGGCGGCAAGTCG
>JANOZI010001215.1:0-1609 GCA_031429375.1 Acidobacteriota bacterium
GGCCCGTCGGCAGCGTCGATCGCCGCAATGTTGCCGACCGGCGTCTGCTGGTTGCCGACCGCATTCCGGCTTTTCGCTGCCGCGGTCAACGAGCCGATGTTGACCGAGTGATTGTGCTGCGGGATCTGCGTGGTGGCCAGCGTGACGGTTTCTTCGCCACCGAATTGGCCCAGTGGATAATTCGCCAGGCCCGGCCCCTGGTCTTCGCCGACCGGCACGCGCCCGCGCAGGTCCGGCAGCGCGAAATTCGTCTGGCCGTTGCCGCCGTAGGTCGTGCCGAGCAGTGAGAAGAGCGCGGTGTTTTGTGCGATGGGCATGAGCTGTCCATGACAAAACGCAAAGCCCGTCGGCGCAAAATTAAATGGCAGCAGGAAAATTTGGCCGACGAACGGATCAGCCATGGCTGATCATCCGGCTGAAGCACGCCTCGTAAACCACGGGCCGGACGGTCGCGGCACCGACCGGCGCAATGAAGAGGTCGAAGCGTCCGAGCACCTGGTGCTCGAATGCGCAGATGCCTTCGAGGCACGCCGTGCCGTCAGGTGCGTGGAAGTTCATTGAAAACTGCTCGGCCCGCGCACAATGCGATCGTCCGACGACCGATGCCAAGCGCAGCGCCGCGCGCGCGCCGGTTTCGGATTGCACGAGAAATGTTGTGTCGATGTGCGGGCGAAACGCCTCGGCGGTAGCGAAGAGCAAATCAAACTGTGGAGAAGCGATCGCGCGCTCCGCAGGCGAGGGATGTTCGGGGATGGCAAGCAGCCGCGCGCTGTCCAGCCACGGCCAGACTGCGGAGACGCCCAGGACTTTCAAAAACGTAATTCGATCCAGCACGACGTGCGTTTTAGGATACCGCAGTTCTCGCGCGTGCGAGCTCGACGCATCAGCCGCCCGCAGACCCGTGTTGGCCTGGTGTTGCGAGACGGCTGAAACACGCCTCGTACACCACGCGCTCCCGGTTCGCACCGATCGGCACGATGAACAGCGCAAGTGCGCCGAGGGCGTCGTGCGCGATCGCATAGGTGCCCTGCGGCAACTGCCGATCGGCCGGCCCGTGGAAGTAGAGCGAGAACTGTTCCAACCCGCCGGTGATGCGCTCGCCTGCGACCTCTGCAAGCCGAAGCGGGACCGCGCGGCCCCCGTCACTCGCGATGAACGTGGTGTCGAGATGCGCTCGAAAGGTCGCCGCGTCGCTCACCGTGTCTGGCGCCATTCCAAACAGACGTGCGAGTCGTTGCCGCCTACCGGGCGGAAGCCAAGACGATCGTAGAGCGACAGCGCGGCTACATTCATTCGTAATACCGACAGCACGAGCGGCCGATCCGTCGCCGCCGCCTTCTCCTGGAGCGCACGTAGCGTCCCGGTCGCGGCGCCCTTGCGCCGCTCGGCCGGCATGATCGCCAGATCGACGCAGCGCAACGCCCCGCCGCTGTCGTCGATCATCATCCATCCGATGGGAGCGCCGTCCCGCAGGATGAAGCGTTCGACCATGCCGGGATACTGCTCGTGGTAGCTGCGCCGTTGGGCGGTGAACTGCATTTGGAGTATCTGATCACGCAGCTGGGCATCCCAACCCGCCATGCCGAGCTCTTCGGAGCGCACGGCACTG
>JANOZI010001216.1:0-2364 GCA_031429375.1 Acidobacteriota bacterium
GCCGTGCGGCGCAGATCCCTGATGCCGGCGTCGAACGCCTCGGCATCGGCGAGGCCGGCCACGAGCGCGCGCTCACGGACGCCCTCGATCATCGCGGTGAATGTTTTCAGCGTGAAGCGATCGACCAGATCGGGACGACTCGAATCGACGTAGACCATGCGAGGCGAGACTTGAACACCCTCGACACCAGCCTCGACCATCAACGGGTAAACGCGCCGGCCGATGTTCGCATCCCCGCCGGCGGCACTTTGCAGATCGACCTGGCACTGGATCGCCCGGTGCGCGGCGGCGCTATCGGGATGAAAGTACGTCGAGCCGTGGTCGCCTTCAATCACCGTGATGGTACCGCCAGGTTTGATCAACCGCTGCAAGACGACGAGCGCCTCCGCCGGGCGTGCGAGGTGCTCGAGGAGGAAGCAGACGAAGAGGTGATCGAACGATTCCGGCTCGAACGGTAGATTGAAGACGTCACCCTGTTGGAACTGTACGTTGGTGACACCGGCCTCGTCGATCCTGCGCTTCGCTTCCAGCGAGTCGGCGGAGATGTCCACCGACGTGAAGCGCGCGCCCGGGCTGCGCGCCGCCAGGGTGACGGTCTGCGAGCCGACACCACACCCGGCCTCGAGAACGGCACATCCCGGCGGGTATGACGTGTCGGAGTGTAAAAGGTCAACCAGCGCATCCGCCTGATCTTTTAAGCGGATATTCGCCTGCTGGTCGTAGCCGTGGACATATGTCTCATTCACTGTCAAAACTCCCCTACGAGGGGCGAGAGCCCCGAGTCCTACGAGCGCCGAAGGCGCGAGTCCTACGAGAGGCGAAAGCCGCGAGCCCACGAGGCGCGCAGCGCCGAGTCCCTATATGATCACTTCTTGCGCGTAGCCCTGGTTCACGACTGGCTCACCGGCATGCGCGGCGGCGAAAAGGCGCTCGAAGTGTTCTGCGAGCTCTACCCGGCCGCCGACCTTTTCACGCTGGTCCACATCCCCGACACGACCTCGCCCGTGATCGAGCGCCGTCTCGTCAAGCGGTCGGCGATCCAATGGCTGCCGTTCGCGCGCCGCTTCTATCGCGAGTACCTGCCGCTGTTTCCGATCGCCGTCGAACAATTCGATCTCGACGCCTACGACCTGGTCATCAGCACCAGCCACTGCGCCGCCAAGTCGGTGGTCGTGACCGGCCGGGCGCGGCACCTGTGTTACTGCCTGACCCCGATGCGCTACGCGTGGGACCAGTTCGATGCGTATTTTGGTCCGGATCGGGTCGGCCGCGTGCCGAGCGCGCTGCTGCGGCCGATGTTAGCCGGACTGGCCCGCTGGGACCGTGCGACCGCCGGACGGGTGCACCGCTATCTGGCTATTTCTCAATATGTTGCGCGGAGGATCGCGCTGTACTATAATCGTCAGTCGACCCTTGTGTATCCCCCGGTCGATACAGAGTTCTACACACCCGCCACGGACGAGGCGGCGATAACCGTGCCCCTAATTGCCCGCCCGAACTTTCTCGTCGTGTCCGCCCTGGTGCCGTACAAGCGCGTCGATCTCGCCATGATGGCCGCCCGCCGCGCCGGGGTCGGACTGACCGTGGTCGGCAACGGCCCGGAACGCCAGCGGCTGGAGCGGCTCACCGGCGACGGCGTCGAGCTCGTCGGCTGGCGGTCCGACGAAGAGATTCGCGAGCTCTATCGCTCGTCGGTCGCCGCCATCCTGCCGGGCGAGGAAGATTTCGGCATCGTGCCGGTCGAAGCGCAAGCCACCGGCCGGCCGGTCGTGGCGCTCGGCCGTGGCGGCGCGCTCGACACGGTGATCGACGGAGAGACCGGCATCCTCGTTGCCGACACGACGGTCGAGTCGCTGGCCGAGGGCCTGGCCCGCGCGGCCAACACCACGTGGCACCCGGCGCGCATCCGCGCGCACGCGGAGCGCTTCTCGCGCGAGCGCTTCGTCGTCGAAATCCGCGACATCGTGGCCGACACCCTGAACGCGCCGGCCGGCCAGCAATGGTAAAGCGCCACAACCGCCTGCTGGTCGCCTTCCATGTGATCACCGACGCGGTGCTCGCCATGGCGGGGTTCCTCCTCGCCTACCTGCTGCGTTTTGAAACCGGGCTGTTCGAGATCACGCGCGGCCAGCCGCCGATCGAGCAGTACTTCCGGGTGCTGCCGTTTGTCGCGCTGGTGGTGCCGATCGGCTTCCACTTCCAGGGCCTCTACCGGCTGCGGCGCGGGCGCTCGCGCATCGACGATTTCTTCAACGTCCTGGTCGGCAGCATTTTCGCCGTCGTGCTCGGCACGGTCAGCACGCTGTACTTCCAGGCCTACTACGCCACCGAAGCGCAGCGCGACATCGGCGCCTTTGAAGTCTC
>JANOZI010001217.1:0-3837 GCA_031429375.1 Acidobacteriota bacterium
CGTCGAGAAGGTGTCGGCGATTGGCGCGACGATCGCCTATCCGGAGCTCAAGACCGTGGGCGACATCGACAACTCGATCGCCAGCCTCACCTTCACCAGCGGCAAGCTCGGCGTGGTCGATCTCACGCGCAGCGGCATTTACGGTTACGACATCTCGACCGAAATCCTGGGCCTCGAGGGCACCATCCGGATCGGGTACCTGCGCGAGACGCCGATCGTGGTGATGACCAAGGCGGGCGGCGTATCGCACGACACGGTGCCGTATTTCATGGAGCGCTTCCGCGACGCCTACACGAATCAGCTGCAGAACTTCGCGCAGAACGTCCTGCAGGGGCGTCCGGCGCCGATCACGATCGACGATGGCATGGAAGCGCTGCGGGTCGGCGTGGCCGCCACCCGCGCCCGCGAGAGCGGCGGGTCGGTGACCGTCGCAGATATCACGGCGTAACGGCACGGTGTCAGACACCTTTACCGCCATAAAGCGTACCATTTAGTACCGCAGATCCGTCCAAAGCCCTGCACACTAACGTCGCTCGGGAGAAGCGCCCCCACGACACCATGACATCGCCGACGATCACCAAGACGGCCAATCAACTGCTGTCCGCCCTGAAGCCTGCCGACTTCGCGCAAGTCGCGAGGCACCTGACGCGAGTCAAGCTTCGGCCGAAGCAAGTCATCTACAAGCCGAATGCACCGCTCGATTACGTTTACTTTCCTGAGGATACGATTCTCTGTCTCCTGACGCTGATGTCGAACGGCGACTCCATCGGGGCCGCAGCAGTGGGCCGCGAAGGAGCGTCGTGGATTTCGTCGAGTGCCGGCGCGCGCAGCATGCCGTGCGAAACGATCGCCGTGCACGAAGGCGCCGCGCTGAAGCTCGCCGTCGAGGACCTCGACCGGGAACTCAAGGAGAACAGGCCCTTTCGAGACGTGCTCACGGAGTACTCCCACGCCCTGCTGATTGCCTCGATGCGCACGTCCGCGTGCAACGGACTTCACCGATTGCAGGAGCGTTGCGCGCGCTGGATTCTGACCACCATCGACCGCATCGATGGCAACCAGTTCTACATCACGAAGGAATTTCTCGCACAGCTGTTGGGCACGAGCCGGCCGATGATCAGCGTCACGGTGGCCGTCTTCGAGAAGGCAGGGATTCTCGAGGTCGACGGCCGTCGTGTCACCGTGGCCGATCGAAAGCGGCTCAAGGAGGCCTCCTGTGAATGTTATGACGTGATCCGGCGGCATTACCTCAAGGTCAGCAGGTAGGTGGCTGAGCTCGACCTCGTCCGGACCGGAATCAGCGGGCTCGATGTCATCCTCGCCGCGGGTATTCCACGGGGCAATGTCATTCTCCTGGAAGGCGGCATCGGCGCCGGCAAGACGACGATGGGCGTCGAGATCGTCTATCGCGGCGCCACCATGTTCGACGAACCCGGCATCATCGTCCTGTTCGAAGTCTCCCCCGACAGGCTGGTTCGCGATGCGGCGGGTTTCGGGTGGGATCTCCGCGCGCTCGAGGCGCAGCGCAAGCTCAAAATCATCTTCACGACCCGCCAGGTGTTCCGGCAGGAGCTGCAGCAGGCCGACAGTCTGCTCCTCGAGGCGGCGGCGGAGATCGGCGCCCGCCGCATCTACGTCGACGGCGTGGCCGGCGCCGCCAGCGCCCTCGGCGGTGCGGAGCTTCGTGACTCTTTTCACGTCCTCGTCGAAGGGCTGCAACGCGAGAACCTCACGGCCGTGTTCGCGGTCGAAGCGAGTGCGATCGACGAGGACCGTGGGATCGTGCTGCCCGAAGAATCGATTGCCGACACGGTCGTCCGCTTGAGACTGGAAGACCGCTTCCGCGCCACGGTGCGATCAATCGAGATCGTCAAGTCGCGCGGGCACGACTTTCAGATGGGCCGGCACACCTTCCGGATCGTCGATGGTCAGGGCATCGAGGTCTACCGGCGGGTGCAGGCCCCCCGCCGCGCGAGCCGCGAGCACGCCGCCGCCTTCGATCCGACGACCCGCGTGTCCACCGGCACTCCCGGCCTCGATGCGGTGGTGAACGGCGGCTACTTCCTCGGCAGCACGACGGTCGTCTCCGGGATCTCGGGCGTCGGCAAGAGCGTCATGGGCCTGCAGTACATCGCCGAGGGGGCGCGGCGCGGCGAGCGAAGCCTGATGCTCACGCTGGACGAGCAAGTGCAGCAGGTCATCCGCAACGCCAATAGCATCGGCATCGATCTCCAGGCGCATCTCGACAGCGGCATCGTGCGGCTGCAGTATGACGCGCCGCAGGAAATGGAGATTGACGTGCACTTCCACAACATCGAGCAGCTCGTGGAGGGGTTCAAGCCCAAGCGCGTGCTGATCGACAGCTTGTCCACATACGGCGCGAATATGGGAACCGGCGGGCGCGTGTTTCGCGACTTCTTTCACGCGCTCGTCGCGCTGATGAAGGAGCATCAGATTGCGGCGGTCTACAATCACGAGAACCCCGAGATGCTGGGGATGTCGTCGATGATGGGCGATTTCTCGATGAGCTCGCTGGTGGACAACATCCTGCTCATGAACTGGATCGAGCTGGGGGATGCCTTCCGGCTCGGGCTGACCGTGGCAAAAATGCGCTCGAATCCGAATACCCGTTCGACTCACGAGTGCGAGATTCTGGACGGTCAGGGCCTGCGCGTGCTGCCGCGCCAGATTCCGGGCCCGAGGACTCGCCCGTTTTCCAGCTATGAAAACCTGATCTCGCGCGCGCCGGTGCGGCATGTGGAACGCGACGAAAAATAGTCGCTAAATGGTCAGAGCAAGCGACCGGCTCTTCGACGTCGATGTGTGGGCGGCCGCGCTGGAGAAATACGGCGCGGTGACGCACCTGACCGTCGCGCTCTACGGCGTGGACGGGCAGATGGTCTGTGGACCTGCTCCTGCAACCCCGCTCTACGCCTTGCTCCACGAGCACGGCTACGATCCCGGCCTGTTGGCCGAATGCATCCGGCGATGCCTCGCGCAGACCGAGGATCGCCCGGCGGTCACCGTCGCGCAGTCGCACGGTTTGGCGGTCGTCGGCACATCCCTGCTGCTCGAGGGCGAGATTGTCGGCGCGGCCGTGGCCGCCTATGCGCTCGTCGACTTTAGCCAGTCCGCCGATATCGAGCGGCTCGCGCGCCAGGCCGGTGTGCCCTTCAGGCACTTATGGGAGGTGGCGCGGAAGCAGGCGCCCGTTCCGGAGCGCCGGCTCGTCCTGCACGGAGAACTGCTGCAGGTGCTCGGAGACACGCTGCTGCGCGAGAATTACCGGACCCGGCAATTCGAAGAGGCCGGGGCGCAATTGACCGTCGCGGCTGCGGTGAAAGACGAGTTTCTGGCTGTGCTGTCGCACGAATTACGATCACCGCTCGCGCCGATTCTCGCCTGGACCAGCATTCTCAAGATGGCAAACGATCCGGCTCGGGTCGCCCAAGGCGTCGAAGTGATCGAGCGTAACGCCCGCCTCCAACTCAGGCTGGTCGAAGACCTTCTCGAGTTGAATCGCGCGACACGCGGCAAGCTGACGCTCGACCTGAAGGTCCACTCCCTGGCCGGCGTGGTGGGCAGCGCCATCAAAGCGGTGACCGTGATTGCCCAGAAGAAGGGCATCGCCATGCGGTTCGACGACCCGGCCGAGCCCATCAGCGTGAGCGGCGACTGGGATCGCCTGCAGCAGGTCTTCAGGAACGTGCTGTTCAACGCGATGGAATTCACTCCGGTTGGCGGCGCGGTCACCATTACGCTCATCACCGAAGACGATCGCGGCGTGGTTCGCGTTCGCGATACCGGAGCGGGCATCGTTTTGGAATTCCTGCCATT
>JANOZI010001218.1:0-1669 GCA_031429375.1 Acidobacteriota bacterium
TTTCTTTTTCGCCAGGTACGCGGCTTTCAACGCATCGACGAACCTCGGGTCCACCAGCCCGGGCGGGTTGCCCTGGTAGTTGAGTTTTCGATCCGTCCGGAACTTATCAACCGCCGCGATCGCCTCATCGTCGAACGTCCCGAAATCGCGTGTGTAAGCGGTTGTCGCCTGGCGGGCCTCGGCGACCGCCTTATCGTAGGCCGCAGGATTAGTCTTGCGCAGCTCCTGCATCTCCGGCGTGTTGGTCCCGCGCGGTGAATCGGGGAACGAGGCCAGCGCCGGCCGCCAGTAGCCGACCGCATGCAGCATGCGCTTCAACTCGAGGACGTCGACGCCTTCGACGCGGGAGAAACTGCGATAACCGAGCCGCCGGCCGGTCGTGTAGTAGATGCGCTTCATCTCCCCGACCGGATCGGCGTGCTCGCCGACTTCAATCGCCAGCGTGATGTGGTCGTTGCCGCGTCCGGGGTCGTTTGGGTCGGCGACTTTGATCGCCGCCGACTGCAGGTTGCCCCAGCGGCGATCGCCGCCCTTGGCGTAGCCGGCTTCCATCGCGAGAATCATGCGCTCCGCCAGCGCCATGCCCGTGCCCTCGGTCGCCTCGAACGTCGCGGCGACCGCTTCGACCACTTCGGGGCCGACCATGATGTTGGCCTGCACCGTGTAGTTCAGGCCCTGGCGGCTGCCCGCCCAGTCGCCGTTGCCCTTGCCCGTGTGCGCCGACGAGCGACCCTTCATGTCGATCATCCCGAGCTGCCGCGACTCGCGCTGTTGATCGTCAGAGAGCAGCTGCGCGATGGCCGCCGCGGGCTCGACGCCCTTGGCCATCAGGTCCAGGCCCCGCGGCCCGTACTCCACCATCGTCGATGCCTGCGTGCAGACGGCGCCGGTGCCGGCGCGGACGTGCGGCACGGCGCGGCCCACGAAGGGCACGCGCGTGGTGACCGTGGCGCCCGACTGCCCGGTCACCGGATCGATCGCACACAAGGAGAACGTCGAGTACTGCGGCAGCCCTTCGTCGTTGATGGTCACGCCGTCGGCCGCGCGCTGCTGGGCAAGAGCGGGGAACGTCAGAGCGGAGGTCATCCCGATCGCGATGAGCAGACGAGTCATAGGTTCTCCCGTTACGGCCGCCACCTGTCCTGAGCGAGGGTCCCGCGCCAGAGGCGGGGGACCCCGAGTCGAAGGACGATATCACGGCGGTCCGAGGCGGATGCTCCACTCCTGCATGGCGAAGGCCAGTTCCCGCGGGTCGCCGGGTGCGGGAGTTCCCGCCGTGTCTGCCACCAGCGTCACGCGATTCACGCCAGGCTGGAGGGCGCTTTCCGGAATGTCGATCCGGCAGTCTGTCCATTGGCCGCCCGGCAGCGTGCACGTTCCGGACTCGTGGCCATTCGCGGCCACGCGGATGTTCGCCCCGCCAGCGTGCGCGGCGCGAAGCCGCAGCAGCAAACGGGCCGCGCTTCGCGTTTGCAGCGGCACCACCAGCGTCGAGGTTTTCTCCGACCAGCGGAACCATAACAGGCCCGGCCGCTCCGCGTCGTGCCATCCGACGCCGAATCGGCGATTCTCTGACGGGCCGACGCCGAGACTTCCGGTCTCCGGCAGCCACGGCGGCAATGCCTGGCACACGCGAATCGCCGAAAACTCGCCGCCGGGTTTGAGCCGG
>JANOZI010001219.1:0-3460 GCA_031429375.1 Acidobacteriota bacterium
CTGGTGTATGACCTGCAGATTGCACAGGACGTGAACGCGTTTCAGCAATCGCAGGCGCTCGGCAGCAGCTTCGTGATGATCGCGACCGCGCGCCCCGACCAGTCGCTCGACAAGCTGCAGGCCGTGATCGATGAGGAGCTCGACAAGCTGCGCAAGTCGCCACCCGACGCGCGCGAGATGGCCCGCGCGCTCAACCAGACCGAGGCCAACTTTTATCGCAACATGGAGCGCGTCGGCGGATTCGGCGGCAAGGCCGATCAGTTGAACTCGTATTACAAGGCCGCGGGCACGCCCGACTATTTCGAGAAGGACCTGGCGCGTTACCGTGCGGTCACCGCCGCCGAAGTGCAGGCCGCCGTGGAGAAATACCTGCCGAAGGATCGGCGGGTGGAGTTGAGCGTGGTTCCAGGAGAGAAAAAATGATTTCGGATCTCAGATCTCGGATTTCAGATTTTCTCTTCGTTGTCATGATCGCGACGCTGTCTACTGCTGCGTCCGCTCAGGCGCCCGATCGATCGAAGCCGCCGGCGATCGGCCCGGCGCCGGCGCTGAAGATGCCGGCGATTCAGAAGAGCAAGCTCTCCAACGGCCTTGCGGTCTGGATCGTCGAGCACCACGAAGTGCCGCTCGCGCAGGTCAACCTGATCGTGCGGGCCGGCAGCGCCGCCGATCCGATCGGCAAGTACGGCGTCGGCAGCCTCACGGCCGCGATGCTCGACGAAGGCGCGGGCACGCGCGCGGCGCTCGAGCTCGCCGACGCCATCGAGTTCCTGGGCGCCAACCTCTCGACGACGAGCTCGTTTGATTATTCCGCCGTCCGCATGTCGGTGCCGGTCTCGAAACTCGGCGACGCGCTGCCGCTGATGGCCGATGTCGGCCTGCGCCCCGCCTTTCCGGCGACCGAGCTCGATCGGCTGCGGAAGGAACGCCTGACCGGGCTGCTCCAGGCGCGCGATAACGTCGCCGCCCTCGTGCAACTGGCGTTTCCACGAATGGTCTACGGCCCCACGCACCGCTACGGCACCTCGGCCAACGGCCTGCCGCCGGCCATCGAATCGTTCACCGTGGATGATTTGCGCGCCTTCTACCGTGCGCACTTTCGCCCCGACAACGCGACGCTGCTGGTCGTCGGCGATGTCACGCCGGCAGCGGTGCTGCCCGCACTGGAAAAGTCGTTCGGCGCGTGGAAGAACGACGGCATGGCGGCGCTCGTCGCCGGCGTCCCCACGGCGCCTCAGTTGACCACCCGCCACATCTACCTTGTGGACAAGCCGGAGGCTGCGCAGTCGCAGATCAGGATCGGATGGGTCGGCGTGCCGCGTTCGACCGCCGATTACGCGACGCTCGAAGTGCTCAACACCCTGCTGGGCGGATCGTTCACGTCCCGGCTCAACCAGAACCTGCGCGAGAAGAACGGCTACGCGTACGGCGCGAGCTCGGCGTTCGACATGCGGCAGTCGGCCGGACCCTTCTTCGCGGCGGCCGGTGTGCAGACCGACAAGACGGCCGATGCGCTGAAGGAGTTCTTCGTCGAGCTGAACGGCATTCTCACGCCGATACCGGCCGATGAGCTCGCGAAGGCGAAGAATTACGTCGCGCTGGGGTTCCCGGGTGAATTCGAAACCACCGGCGACCTCGCCCGCAAGCTCGAAGAGCTCGTCGTCTACAACCTGCCCGACGACACGTTCACGAAGTTCGTGTCCAACGTCGGCGCGGTTACCGCCGCCGATTTGCAGAGGGCCGCGGCGCGCTACGTGCAGCCCGACAAGATGGCGGTGGTGGTGGTCGGCGATCGCAAAGTCATCGAGGGCCCGATTCGCGCCTTGAACCTCGGCTCGATCACGGTTGTTCCGATCGACGACTTGTTCCGATAATGACGGGAGGGCACTCCTTGTCGGGACCGCACAACTTGACGGGACTGCACCTCTTGACGGGATCGAACTCGTGACGGGGGTGAACGCCCAGAGAAACGGTTTCGCCGTCTGCTCGTACCTTCCCTTGAAACGCGAGGCCTGCACCGGGCAATGGCCGCCATTGGCTCGAGGCCAACGTGATACCTTGTACACAAGTAACTACAAATGACGACAACACTCTCCGTGCGCCTCGATCCGGACACCAAAAAACAGCTCGAGGCGCTGGCCAAACGGGCGCGCCGGTCCAAATCATTTCTCGCTGCCGAAGCGATCGCCGCCTTTGTCGCGGCGGAAAGCTGGCAACTCGATGAGATCCAAGCCGGCATGCGGGAACTTGATGAAGGTCGCGGGGTCGCTCACAAGGATGTCGCGGCCTGGCTCCGCTCGTGGGGCGGCAAGCGCGAGCGCAAGCCGCCGCGGGCATGACCGTCGTTTGGTCGCCGCGCGCGATTGGTCACTTGGCGAGCCTTCGTGAATACATCGCGCGCGACAGGCCCGCTGCCGCCGCCCGGATCGGCTCGATCCTCTTGACAACCGTCGAACGTCTGGCCGAGTTTCCGAATGTGGGTCGCCCGGGTCGCGTCTCAGGCACTCGTGAATGCGTGGTTCCCGGAACGCCGTATGTCGTGCCCTATCGCGTGAAGGGCGACCGCATCGAAGTGATTGCGATCTTTCACGGACGTCAGCGGTGGCCGCGGCGTCTGTGAAACCCGCGGCGGTGGCCGTCGTCGGTGCCGGCGCGGCGGGCCTCGTCGCTGCGATTTTCGCCGCAGCGCAGCGCGCCGGCGTGCTCCTCATCGAACGCACGCCCGACGGCGGACGCAAAATCCTCATCAGCGGCGGCGGCCGCTGCAACATCCTGCCCTCGGTTCTGACCCCCGAACGATTCGTCACCGACGCGCCGGCGCACGTCATGCGCGGCATGCTCAAGTCGTGGCCGCTTCATGAACAGCGTGCGTTCTTCGAGAACGACCTGAACATCCCGCTGGCGCTCGAGGAGGACTCCGGCAAGCTGTTTCCGAAGTCGAACCGGGCGCGCGACGTGCGCGACGGGCTGGTCACGCTCGCGCGGGCGCGCGGCGCCCGGTTGCTGTTCGACACCAGCGTCACCGCGATCGTTCCCGCGTCCGCCGGCTTCACGATCTCCACCCCGGGGGGATCGATTGCCGCGGAACGCGTGATCCTGGCGACCGGCGGCCTCTCCGTTCCGGCGACCGGAAGCGACGGCACCGGGCTCGCCGCCGCGGCGGCGCTCGGCCACCGGATGATCGACACCTACCCGGCGCTGACCCCTTTGCTCGGCCGCGATCCCGGGCATGCGGCGCTGTCGGGTGTGTCGTTGCACGCTCGCCTTCGCGGCAAGTTGGGCGCGCGCACGATCGAGACGCACGGGGGTTTTCTTTTCACCCATCGCGGTTACAGTGGGCCGAGCGTGCTCGACATCTCCCACCTCGTAACCTCGGGTTCGGCAGGTTCCTCAGGTTCCTCAGGTTCGGCAGGTTCCTCAGGTTCGTCAGGTTCCTCAGGTTCGTCAGGTTCGGCGCCGA
>JANOZI010001220.1:0-8886 GCA_031429375.1 Acidobacteriota bacterium
GGAGTTGGTGAACGAATCCGACGTGGCGTACTCGACCGTCATCCGTGCAGGGCGATCGACATGGGCCCACACGGTCGCGCGATCGCCAACCGGATCACCGGACGCAGTGCCGTAGTCGATGCGCGGCCGCGCGCGATCCGAGGTGACGATCGCCGCCGACTGTTGCGAGAAACCGCGCAGCGGCGCGGCGGCTACCAGGCCGCCCGCCGCACGCGCGAGAAATGTTCTCCGATTCACTAGAAACGGTACTTTAGCGCCAGCTGAATGATGCGTCCGTCTTCGGCCGTCGTGATCTGACCGAACGTCGCCGTTCCGATAATGTTGCCAGGCTGGCCGAAGCGCGGCTGGTTCAGCAGATTGAATGCTTCGATGCGGACCTGCACGCGGTGGCGGCCGGCAAAATCGAAGTTCTAGAAGATCGACAGGTCGGTGCGCTGGAAGCCGGGCCCGCGCACGCTGTTGCGCCCGGCATTGCCCGGCCGCTCGCCGGTCTGCGCCAGCGTCAACGTGGTGAAGCAGGACGTGTTGAAGTACTGCGCCGTGGTCTTCGGTCCGTCGTTGGGGTCGCAGGTGACGTCCGGCCGCGAGGTCATGTAGCGGATGTCGAGCACCGCGCCCTGCGTGACCGTCAATGGGAAACCGCTTTGCGCCTGGTAAATGCCGTTCAGCTGCCAGCCGCCGGCCACGTGCCGCACGAATGCGGATCGATCGGTCAGCAGCGGCAGCTCGTAGCCGAAGCTGAGCACGAAGCGGTGTCGCGCATCGAACAACGCCGGCCCCTTCTCGAACTCGAGCGCGCGCTCGATGCTGGCCTCGTCGCCCTGCACCACCGGCATCACCGGGCGGGCTTCGCCGCCGATGTTCAGGCCCGACACGTGATCGGTGGTCTTGCCGAGCGTGTAGCTGGCCAGCAGGTTGAAGCCGCGCGTCGGAAGAATGCGGACGCTGGATTGCAGCGAATCGTACCAGGAGCGCGCCACCGGGAACGTCGGTCGCACCAGCGCGAACGCCGGCATCAGGCGCGCGCCGCGCGCGGTCTGTCCCGGCGTATATACGCCCGGATTGATCTCCATGAACATCGGCAGGTTGTAGCCGCGCGAACCGACATACGCCACTTCGGTGCCGATTTTCGCGCGCAGTTGCCGCTGCACGCCGAGATTGAAGTGATACGCGTACGGCGACTTGAAGGCGTCGCCCCAGCCGATGATGGTCAGCGCCGGCGGAAACGGATTCGGCGGCCCGGCCACGGCGGCCAGCGGATCGGTCAATGAAATCGGCGTCGGCGCATTCAACTCGACCAGGGGCGTGAACGGCGGCGACAGCACGCCGCTCTGGAAGAAGTCGCCCTGGCCGGCGAGGGCATCGTAAAAGACGCCGAAGGACGAACGCACGCTCGTCTTCGCATCGCCGAAGGGGTCCCACGCCACCGCGACGCGCGGCGCGATGTTGTTCATGTCGGTGGGCACGACGCCGCGAGGCACGCCGGGCTCGCCCGGATAGACCAGGCCCCGCGGCGCGGCCGGGAATTTCGTCGATTGCACACCGGTGCGGAAGCCGGTGATCGCGTCGTTCTTGTCGATGAACGGCATCGGCAGCTCGTAGCGCACGCCGAGGTTCAACGTGACATGCGGCGTGACGTGGAATTCATCCTGCGCGTAGCCGGCAAACAGCCAGCCGTAGCCGTCCTGGATCGCCTGCGTCGTGGTCGCGCGCACCTGCGCCGCCGCGCCCAGCAGGAAATCGGCGGCCGCGTTGCCGGACAGGCCGCCGCTGAACGTGAGGTCGCCGTTGGGGCGATTGATGAACGCGATCGTCATCGCCTCCCGCCGCACGTCGAGTCCGGCCTTGAGCGCATGGCGGCCGTTGATCCACGTCAGGTCGTCAGCCACCTGCCACACATGGTTGACCCGATCGACGAACGGCTGCTGCGGATCGCCGAGCGCCGCCGTGCCGCCGCCGAAAAATCCCTGCACCACGAACGAAGGCAGGCCGGCCGCGGCGGGATTCGTATTGGCGAGGTTGATGCCGTACTCCCGCGGGCTGAGGCCGCTTGTCACCGCCGGGTTCGCGCTGATGCGATTGATCGAGAAGCGGGCCTGGTTGATCACGTTCGAGCTGATCACGTAGTTGTGCGACACCATGCCGTCCTGCAACGTCGCCAGCGCGCGCTGGTCGACCGCGGCGACGATCCGCGGTGTCAGCCGCTCGGTGTCGCTGCGCATGTAGCGGCCGAGAATCGACTGGCCCGCCGACACCTGGTAGTCGAAGCGCACGCCGAACTGGTCGCGCACGTCGTTGACCGTCGGCGACACGATGTAGCGATTGCCCGCGGAGTTGGGCAGCGGCACGAAATCGTTCAGCAGCTTCGCGGCCGCGGGATTGATCCGGCCCGTGGGAATGAGGTTGCCGGGAAACGCCACCCCGGTCAGCGGATCGCGGAGCGGCGTGGCCAGCGCCGAGAAGTCGCCGCGGCGCTGCGCCTCCGACAGCACGAGGATGTTCTGCGTGATGCCGCTGTCGTTGCGGTAGCCCTCGTAGTAACCAAACCCGAATAACCGGTTGCGCACGAGCGGCCCGCCGACCGCGCCGCCGAACTGGTTCTGTTTCAGTTCCGGTTTCGGCTGGCTCTGGGGCGCAAAGTAATTGCGCGCCTGCAGCGCCTGGTCGCGATTGAACTCCCACAGCGCGCCGGTGAGCGTGTTGCTGCCCGACTTGGTGACGACGTTCACCACCGACCCGGCGTTACGGCCGTACTCGGCGGAGAACGCGTGGGTGAGGATCTTGAATTCTTCGATCGCATCGGGCGGCGGCCGCAGCACGAACCCGGTGTTGAAGGTGTCGTTGTTGGTCGCGCCGTCCATCAGGAAGTTGTTCGACTGGTTGCGCATGCCGTTGACGTTGAAGCCGCCGGTAGCGTTGCCGAAGCCGCCCGGCGTGGCATCACCGGACTGCCCGCCGAGTCCGCCCGGCGGCGCGACCACGCCGGGGATGAGCGTGCCGAGCTGCGTGAAGTTGCGGCCGTTCAGCGGCAGGTCGACGACTTTTTGTTCGTCGATCACGATGCCGTGCGTGGCGTTGCTCGTTTCGACCAGCGACGCTTCGGCGGTCACCGTCACGGTTTCGGTGAGCTGGCCGACCTGCATCTCGAACGCGACGCGCGCCGTCTCGGTCACGGTCACCCGCACGCCCTCGCGGATCGCGGTGCGGAATCCAGACAGCGATGCCTTGACCGTGTAGTTGCCCGGCTGCAGCAGGGGAATCGTGAACAGGCCGTCAAGCCCGGTCACGCTGGTGCGCGTGGCGCTCGTCCCGGCGTTGGTGGCCTCGACGGTGACGCCGGGAAGAATCGCGCCTGACGCATCCGTGACGAGGCCGGTGATTTGGCCCGTCGCTTGCGCGATTGCCGCGGCGGGCGCGGCGAGCAGCACAGCCAGAAGAATCGAGGCTATGGGGAAAGAGCGTGTCATCGGCCGACCTCCACATCCGTGTCAAGAAGAGGCCACGACGACGACGAAGACGTCGGCTTCTTCGTGGCCCAGCACATTATCAAACTGGCGCGACTATTTCTTCAAATCGCGCGCGGCCGGAATGTTCGGCAGGCCGGTGGCCTCGGTGGCCGCCCGCACGATTGCGCGCGCCATCACGTCAGCCGCGAGCGCGCCAATCTGCGTGATGTCGGCCTCACCGGTCCAGCGTCCGGTCGCCAGCGCAAACACGGTGTCGCCATCGCCTTGCGTGTGCGACGGAAAAATCGCGCGCGCGAACCCGTCGTCGGCCATCAGCGCCATGCGATGCGCCTGCGCCTTGGTCAGGCGCGCGTTGGTCGCGACCAGGCCGATGGTGGTGTTTTCGCCGGCGCGCGGTCGCGGCCCGGTCTGGCCGGTGCGCAGCAGCGCGCGGGCGTCGGCGAGCTTGCCGTCGGCGGTGCGCGCGCCGGCAATGACCGTCCCGGTATCCGGGTCGATGATGTCGCCGACGGCGTTGACCGCGACGATGGCACCGACGCTAAGGCCGTTGGGCAACGTGATGCTGTAACTGCCGACTCCCGCTTTCATCGAGCGGCCTGGTCCGCCGGTCTTGCCCACGGTAGCCCCGGCGCCGGCGCCGATCGTGCCTTCGGGCACGGCGGCGGTTGACGCCGCGGCTGCGGCGCGATACCCGCAGTCGGCGGTCGGCCGAATCTTCGGGTTGCCGCCGACCGGCAGGTCGAACAGGATGGCGGCGGGCACGATCGGCACTTTCGCGATCCGCACGTCCCATCCCATGTCGTGCTCTTCGAGCCAGCGCACCGTGCCGGTTGCGGCATCGAGGCCAAACGCGCTGCCGCCCGCCAACACCACGGCGTTCACCTTGTCGACCATGTTCGAGGGGTCGAGCAGGTCGGTCTCGCGCGTGCCGGGCGCGCCGCCGCGCTGCGACACGCCACCGACGGCGCCCTCGCCGTCGACGAGAATCACGGTGCAGCCGGTCGGCCGCTCGGTGAGCGTGTGGTGTCCGACCTTGATGCCGTCGACGGACGTGATTGTTCGGTTCGATCCCGCTGGGGCCGGGGCCTGGCCGCTCGTGGTGGTGGCGGAGGCCAGCGCGCACAGCCCGAGAGCGATGGTGAGCGTTCTCATGCGGATACTCCCTTCCACGCTTACATTCCCGGCGGCGCAAACCGTCCGTCGTTCGCCAGCCACCCGCCGTCGGCGAAGAGAATCGTGCCGGTGACATAACTGGCCGCATCCGACAGCAGAAACACTGTCGGCCCCGCCATTTCTTCGGCCTTCGCCCAGCGCTTCATCGGCGTCTTGTCGGCGTAGGCCTTGTACCAGTCGGGCTGCGCCTTGATCGGCGCCGTGAGCGGCGTTTCGATCACACCGGGTCCGACCGCGTTCACGCGCACGCCTTGCTCGCCCCATTCGGTAGCGGCCGTTCTCACCAGTTGCACGATGCCGGCTTTCGTCATCGAGTAGACCGACTGCCCGGGTTCGGTGACGAGCGACCTGATTGACGAGAACAGGACGATGCTGCCGGACTTCTGCAGCACCATGAGCTGTCCGGCCGCTTGCAACACGTTGAAGTTGCCGCGCAGGTTGACGGTGACGACGCGGTCGAACTCTTCGCCCGTGTACTTGAGGATGGGCTTGCGGACGTTGATGGCGGGCGTGCAGACCAGCCCGTCGAGTCCGCTCCTGTGGTGCAGCGAGTTCGCGAGCGCGTCGCGGACCGATATCAGGCTGGTGATGTCCACCGTGCCGGAATCGGCCGAGCCGCCGGACTTGGTGATGGTCGCCGCGGTCGCGGCCGCTGCCGCGGCATTGATGTCGAGACAGATGACGTGCCCGCCCTGGTGGGCGACACCAATCGCGACTGCTTCACCGATACCTGAGCCCGCGCCGATCACGGCGATGGTCTTGCCATCCAAACGAAACATAAGGGACATGATACTTGCCGAAGGGCGATTCTTGCTTGACGGTGCGGAATGCGCACACTTGTTAAGATCGACCAAGCGAAACGTAGTGTTTTTGCGCCTCGAACCCGAAACCGCGTTTGTGGAGTCGCTCACAATGATCAACGGATCGGACCATCCCGTCGCTTGGGGTTTGCTGCTCTATGAAATCGACGACGTCAGGGCGCACCTTGAAAGCCTTGCAAACAAAATGTCCGAGGCGGGGCGGATCGACGAAGAGGACTTCGCGGTGAACATCCGGCGCGCCTACGCGCATTTGAATCGCATCTGGCATTCTCGAAACGACGGGCGGGAGGCGATTCCAGACGAAGACCTGGACAGGTACAGCCAGCTTCCTGCCGATCTTGACCCCGTTGACTGAGATCCATTCCCGCGAAGGTGGGCAAGCTCGTAAGCGAGACCCGTCCAGTATCATCTTCCCGTCCCACCTTCGCGCCAGGCGCTACGGTGGGCAGGCAAGGAGTGCGGTCCCGTCAGGCGGCGGCATTCGGGATAAAATTCCACCGTGACAGCGCCGCAAATAGATCGCATCGTCGCTGAAGTGGATCGCGCCGCCGACGAAATCGTCGACTTTGCCTCTCGGCTGGTGCGGATTCCCACCGTCAATCCTCCGGGAGAGCTCTACGAGACCTGCGCGGCGGTGATCGCGGATCAATTGCGCGCGCATGGTGCAGAGGTGCAGCTGCTGCCTGCGATTGGGCGCTTCGAACATACCCCCGAACACCCGCGTATCAATGTGGTTGGACGGCTGGACGGTCAGGGCCCGGCCGTGCACCTCAACGGGCACTTCGACGTCGTGCCGGCGGGGCAGGGCTGGACGCGCGATCCGTTTGGCGGGGAAGTCGTCGACGGGCTGCTCTATGGTCGCGGCTCGTGCGACATGAAAGCCGGCCTCGCCGCTGCGGTGTTTGCGGCGGAAGCGATCCGCCGGGCCGGCGTCGCGCACACCGCGCCGATCGAAATCAGCGGCACGGTGGATGAAGAGAGCGGCGGATTCGCCGGCGTGGCGTGGCTGGCCGAGAACAACTGGCTGTCGCGCGAGCGGACGAAAGCGGTGATCATCCCCGAACCGTTCGGCGTGGACCGCGTCTGCATCGGCCACCGCGGCGTCTACTGGTTCGAAGTCGTGGCCGCAGGCCGCATCGCGCATGGCAGCATGCCGTACCTCGGCGTGAGCGCGATCGAAGGGATGTCGCACCTGCTCGACCTCGTGCGCGACGAGCTGGGGCCGGCGCTGGCCGGCCGCATCACGGCCATGCCGGTGGTGCCCGAAGGCTCGCGGCACGCAACCATTAATATCAACGGCATCGCGGGTGGCCAACCCGTAGACGACGTGCCGAGCCCCTGCGTGGCCGACCAGTGCCGCGTGGTGTTCGATCGGCGGTTCCTGCTCGAAGAGGGCCTCGACCGCACCCGCGCCGAAATCGCCGCGCTGGTGGCGAAGGCGCAGTCGCGCATGCCGGCCGTGAGGTTTTCGATCGAGGATCGCATGATCGTAGAGCCGACCCGCGCGCCCGAGGATGCGCCGGTAATCGGCGCCCTGACCGATGCCATTGCCCGCGTGGTCGGGCGGCCCGCGACGCTCGTGGCCAGCCCGGGCACGTACGATCAGAAGCACGTCGCGCGCATTGCGGGCGTGGCGCAATGCGTCGCCTACGGGCCGGGCGAGCTGGCGATGGCGCACCAGCCGGATGAATACTGTGCGGTTAGCGATATCGTTATCGCCACCAAGGTACTGGCGCTCGCGGTGTTGGCGCTGACGGAATCGTAGGAGCCTTTTATGAGTAGCGCAACGAAGGAAGCCATGACCGGACAAGAAATGGTGGCGCTGTCGAAAAAGCACTCGCTCTACGAGTGGTCGGCGCAGGCGCATGTCGATCCGATCCCCATGGCGAAGTCCAAAGGCATCTATTTCTGGACGCCGGAGGGCAAGCGCTTCATCGACTTCAACAGCCAGTTGATGTGCGTCAACATCGGCCACAGCGATCCGCGCGTGATCAAGGCGATCCAGGACCAGGCGGCGAGCCTGGCTTACGCCAATCCGTTCATGGCGACCGAGGCGCGCGCCCTCCTCGGCCAGAAGCTCGCCTCGATCTGCCCGGGCGACATCGACGTGTTCTTCTTCACCAACGGCGGCGCGGAGGCGAACGAGAACGCGATTCGCATCGCGCGGCTGGCGACCGGCCGCCACAAGATCCTCGCGCGCTATCGCTCGTATCACGGCGGCACCGGCGCCAGCCTCACGGCCACCGGCGACCCGCGGCGCTGGGCGATGGAGCCGGGCATGCCCGGGATCATCCACGTTCCGCATCCGCATCACGGCCTGCAGCGCGGCACCGATACCGGCGCCGAGGCGCTCGCCCAGCTCGAAGAAATCATCATGCTCGAGGGGCCGCACACCATCGCGGGCTTCATTCTCGAACCGGTGACCGGTACCAACGGCATTCACGTGCCGCCCGACGGTTATCTCGAGGGCGTGCGCGCGCTGTGCGACCAGCACGGCATCCTGATGATCTGCGACGAGGTGATGTCGGGCTTCGGCCGCTGCGGCGAGTGGTTCGCGGTCGATCACTGGAACGTGGTGCCCGACCTGCTGACGATGGCGAAGGGCCTGACGAGCGCGTATCTGCCGCTCGGCGCCGTTGGCATCCGGCGTTCGATTGCCGAGGTCTTCAAGGAGAAGGTGTATTACGGCGGCCTCACCTACAACAGCCATCCGATGGGCTGCGCCGCGGCGCTCGCGACGATCGCGGTCTACGAGGAAGATCACCTGATCGAGCGTGCCAGGAAGATGGGCCCGGTGATGCGCGGCATGCTCGACGACCTGAAGAAGAATCATCCCTGCGTCGGTGACGTCCGCTCGATCGGCCTGTTTGGCCTGGTCGAGCTGGTCACGGATCGCAAGACCATGGAGCCGCTCGCGCCGTTCAACGGTACCTCGCCGGCGATGCAGGCGCTCGGCAAGTTCTTCCGCGACGAAGGGCTCTACACGTTCGTGCGGTGGAACACGTTCTTCACCAACCCGCCGCTCTGCATCACCGAAGCGGAGCTCGCGGAGGCCTTTGCGATCATCGACAAGGGCCTCTACATCACGGACAAGGCGACCGGCTGATGCTCATCGTGGATCGTAGGTCGTCGTCGCCTTTCCCTGCAGGTACTTGTCGAACCACCCGAGGATGTGCTGCAAGCGCGCGACGCGGTGGCTCGGCTTGCCCGACCGTGACAGCTCGTGGGTCTCGCCCGGGACGCGCACCATCACCGTCGGCACCTTCAGGTACTTCAGCGCCCGGAACATCATCTCGCCGCCGTCGGACGGCGGTGTTCTCAGGTCGTCGTCGCCGTCGATCAGCATCAGCGGCGTCCTGACCCTGGCGACGTGCGTGATGGGCGAGCGCGCCACGTAGTCCTGCGGGTCTTCCCACGGTGCCTTG
>JANOZI010001221.1:0-3967 GCA_031429375.1 Acidobacteriota bacterium
GTCTCGAGGAGCCGATACTTCAAGTCCTCTGCCATCTGCTCCGCCTCCCTTCCAGGGCCGGCGCGGAAGTGCCATCCAACCCCTATGAGGCGGACTCTACCACCGCGCTTTTCGGGATTCAAGCAGAGCCAGAAGAAAAAACCAGCACGAGCGCGTCTTCGATCGGCTTCGAGTAGTAGTTCGGCCGCACGCCGGCCTGCGAAAACCCCGCCCGCTGGTAGAGCCGAATCGCCGGCAGGTTCGAGCGGCGGACCTCGAGCGTCGCATGCGAGGCGCCGAGGAGGCCGGCTTCCGCGATCACGGCCTGCAGGAGGCGGCTTCCCAGCCCCTGGCCTCTCAATTCGGGCCGGATTGCGAGGTTATTGATGTGGATCTGCTCGGCGACCCGCCAGAAGGCGCAGAACCCCGCGACCGGCTGGTCTGTAGTGCGAAGCACATAGATGAAGCAGACGTCCGGCCGCTTTAACTCGCCTTCGTACCACTCCCGCGTGGTCGGATTGTTGAACGACGCGGCCTCGATGGCGAGCACGCCGTCGAGGTCCGACGGCGATGCCAGCCGTTCGACCACGACGTCGATCACGCCCGCCCCTTCCGCTCGCGCTCGATCTCGGGGTCGGGCCTCCGCACGTAGATCGGCGTGAGGGCATGCGGCGGTCCGGCGAGGCCGTGGCGCGCGCGGACCAGTCCAAGCTCGGCGATCGCCGGCGCCAGAGCGCCCGGCACCCGGATCGACCAGAGGCCGTTGCCGGCGGCGATGATCGCGTCACCATCCCGGGTCACGGCATCGCCGGTAAAGAGCACCGCGTGCCCTTCGAGTCTGGCCCGCCACGAGGCGAGCAGGCTCGCAGGGCCGGCGGCGATCGGCGGTTCGACCATGGTCGCGCCCGCATGCAGCGAGGCGAAGACCTCGCCGCGTTGCGCGTCCATCCACGGCGCGATGAACGGCGCGGACTGCGGCCCGGCTTCGGTCACGAGCGCATCGAGCGCCGAGACGCCGACCACGGGGCGATCGAGCGTCATGGCCAGGCCCTGAATGGCGGCGAGGCCGATGCGAAGGCCGGTGAAGGCGCCTGGACCGGTCGCGACCGCCAGCACATCGACGGCGCTCTTCGCGACGCCCGCGCGCTCCAGCACGGCGGCAATTTCACCAGGCAGACGCTCGCCGTGCGTGCGGGCCGCGTCACCAGGCAAGAGCGCCAGCACTTCGTGATCGCGCGCGACCGCAATGCTGCCGCCGCGAGTGGTGGTGTCGAGGGCGAGAATGAGCACGGCGAGGTTCAGCCATCGTATACTCGTCAAGCTGCCTTTCTAACGCTGTGTCCCAACCCGCATCCCCTTCTTCGGCCGCACCGGCTGGCGCCCAGCTGACGCCGGCCATGCGGCAGTACTTCGACGCCAAGCGCCAATACCGCCATGCCATCGTCTTCTTCCGGATGGGCGACTTCTACGAAATGTTCTACGAAGACGCGCTGGTGGCCTCGCGCGCGCTCGACCTGACGCTGACGTCGCGATCGAAGGACGCGTCGGGCACGGCGGTGCCGATGTGCGGCGTGCCGTTCCATGCCGCCGACGGCTACATCGCGCGGCTGGTACGAAAGGGTTACCGCGTCGCGATCTGCGAGCAGGTCGAAGACCCGAAGAAAGCCAAGGGCGTGGTGAAGCGCGAAGTGGTGCGCGTCGTGTCGCCCGGCACGCTGACCGACGTGAACTACCTCGACGAGCGCGAGCCCGCGTTCCTGATGGCGGTGGTTGCGACCGCTGCGACCCCGGCACGCCCGGCCGAGTACGGCGTCGCGCTGGTGGATGTGTCGACCGGCGAGTTCGACGTGGCCGAGTACGCGGGCCCGGAGGGGCTGGCGTCGCTTCGCGCCGAAATCGCGGTGCTGCGGCCGCGCGAGATCGTCGTGGCGGCCGGTTACGACATTCGCGGCGTCGTGCCCGAGATCGGGCAGGCGTCGATTGCGATCACCGAAATCGAAGGCTGGCATTTCGAGCTGGATGCCGCGCGCCAGACGATGGTCGACCAGCTGCGCGTCAGCGGCCTCGAGGGCTTCGGGCTGGACCGGCATCAGGCGGCGGTCTGCGCCGGCGGCGCGCTGGTGCGGCACTTGCGCGATACGCAGAAAGCCGATCTGGCGCACGTCCGCACGGTGCGCCTGCGCCAGGCGGCCGATGGCCTGCTGATCGATCCGATCACGCTGAAGCACCTGGAAATCGTGGAGTCGATCGCCGGCGCCCGCGCCGGATCGCTGCTCGACGAAATCGATCGCACCGTGACGCCGATGGGGTGCCGCTTGCTGCGGACCTGGCTGCTGCGCCCGCTCACGGCGCTCGAGGCGATCCGCGATCGCCTGGATGCCGTCGAGGAGCTGGCCGTCAGGACCACCGACCGCGGCAAGCTGCGCGAAACCTTCAAGTCGATCCAGGACCTCGAGCGGCTGATCGCGCGCATCGCCCTGTCGACCGCCGGCCCGCGCGATCTGCTGGCGCTCGGGCGATCGCTCGGCGCCGTGCCGCGCCTGGCGATGGTGCTCAGCGACTGCCATGCGCCGCTGGTGCGGAGCCTCGTCGGCGAGCTCGACGACCTCGCCGACGTGCGTCAGTGGATCGAAGCGGCCATCCAGGACGATCCGCCGGCCCTCGCCCGCGACGGCGGCTTCGTGCGCGACGGGCTCGACCAGGACATCGACGACCTGCGCCACATCAGCCGATCGGGCAAGCAGGTGATCGCCGAGATGGAAGACGGCGAGCGCGCCCGGACGGGCATCGGCTCGCTCAAGGTCCGCTTCAACCGCGTCTTCGGCTACTACATCGAGATCTCGAAGTCGAACCTGCACGCGGTGCCGGCCGATTACATCCGCAAGCAGACCATTGCCGGCGGCGAGCGCTACATCACGCCGGCGCTGAAAGACTACGAAGAGAAGGTGCTCGGCGCCGACGAGCGCATCGTTGTGCGCGAGCTCGAGATCTTCGAGGCGCTGCGCCAGCGGGTCTCGGCGGAGGCGGCGCGGGTGCTCGACACCGCCCGCGCGGTGGCCGCCCTTGACGTGCTCGCCAGCCTCGCCGAAACCGCCACGGCGTGCAACTACACCAAGCCGCACGTGCACGACGGCGACGAGATCGTCGCGGTCGACGTCCGCCATCCGGTGGTCGAGCGGCTGGCCGGCGGCACGTTCGTGCCCAACGACATTCACCTCGACGGCGCGGGCCGCCAGCTCGTGATCCTGACCGGTCCGAACATGGGCGGCAAGTCCACTTACCTGCGGCAGGTCGCGATTCTCTGCGTGCTCGCGCAGACCGGATCGTTCGTGCCGGCGCGCGAGGCCAAGGTCGGGTTGATCGATCGGCTCTACGCGCGCGTCGGCGCGTCCGACAACATCGCGCGCGGCCAGTCCACGTTCATGGTGGAGATGCAGGAGACCGCGCACATCCTGAGCGGCGCGACCTCGCGCAGCCTCGTGGTGCTCGACGAGATCGGGCGCGGCACGGCGACCTTCGACGGCTTGAGCATTGCCTGGGCGGTCGCCGAGTACATGGCCACCAATCAGCGCGCCCGCCCGAAGACGATGTTTGCCACGCATTACCACGAGCTCACGGACCTGGCCGATGCCCTGCCCGGGGTCGTCAATGCCCACGTCGCGGCCCGCGAGTGGAAAGACGATATTATTTTTCTGCACAAGATCCTGCCGGGCCGATCCGACCGCAGCTACGGCATCCAGGTGGCGAGGCTGGCGGGCCTGCCCGCGTCGGTGATCGCGCGAGCCCGCGACATTCTCACCTCGCTGGAACAGGACGAGTTGACGCGCGGCGGCAAGCCGGCGCTGAGCGGCGCGCCGCCGGTCGCGCAACAGCAGCTCGGGTTGTTCCAGGGGGCGTCGCCGGCGGACGAAACGCTGCGCGAAAGAATCCGGGAAATCGATATCAACAGGACGACGCCGATCGACGCCCTGCAGATACTGCAGGACTT
>JANOZI010001222.1:0-6340 GCA_031429375.1 Acidobacteriota bacterium
CGGTGCGGCGCCCGGCGCGTTGGGATCGGACGAGACCGATATTCCAACCATTACCGTGTACCTGCCGCGGACGATGAGTGCGGCGACACCGGCGATGATCGTCTGTCCGGGAGGCGGCTACCGCGCGCTGGCGTCGAATCATGAGGGACGACAGGTCGCGAACTACCTGAACTCCCTGGGAGTGGCGGCGTTCGTCCTGCGCTACCGCCTCGGTCCCCGCTACCATCATCCAATCGAACTCGGCGACGCTCAACGCGCTATTCGAACGCTCCGCTTTCGCGCTGCCGACTGGCGACTCGACCCGGCGCGCATAGGCATCATGGGCTTTTCGGCGGGCGGCCATCTCGCCATGTCAGCAAGCACGCTCTTCGATTCGGGCGATCCCAAGGCTGCCGATCCTATTGATCGCGTTGGCAGCCGGCCGGATTTCGCGGTCCTCGGATATCCGGTCATTTCGATGTCGGCGCCGTGGACGCACCAGGGCTCCAGGACCAACCTTCTTGGCGACAATCCTGATGCCGGTCTGGCGCGGCAGTTGTCGGGCGAACTTGCCGTGACCAAAGCGACGCCGCAGACATTCATCTTTCAGACCAATGAAGACACGGTTGTTCCGGCCGAGAACAGCCTGCATTATTTTCTCGCGTTGCGGCAGGCCGGAGTCCCGTCGGAGATGCATATCTTCGAAAAGGGTGCTCACGGCGTCGGGCTCGCGCACGACAACCCTGCGCTGGCTCCATGGTCAGGACTACTCGCCACTTGGATGCGGGGCCGCGGATTAATCAAGTAGGGGTAGACTGCGACGCAGGTCCACAGTCCAGGCGGGAGGTTTAACATGAGACAACAACTCCGGTTCCTCCTGTGTCTGGCGATCCTGGCGATCTTCACGCGGCCAACATTCGGACAAGGACGGTCGCCGGCAGCGACCGCACCCTCTGACGTGGTCGCGGGCCAGCGCGTATTCGACGCCCAGTGCGCCTGGTGCCACGGGGCAGGCGGTGACGGCGGAAGCGGACCGAGCCTGCGCGGCAAGCTTCGCCACGCCACCGACCGCAGTTCGATCGTCAATATCGTGATCGCCGGAATCCCCGGCACCGAGATGCCGTCATTCCGGTCACCCCTGACCGAGCGGAGCGCGACGCAGGTCGCCACGTACGTGCAGTCTCTCTCACGCGTCGCCGCCACGCCGGTACCGGGCGATCCGAAGCGGGGCGCCGCCGTCTACGCGTCGGCCGGCTGCGGCTCGTGCCACGTTATCAGCGGCCGCGGCACGGCGCTCGGTCCGGAGCTGACGAGCATCGGCGCTCTTCGAGGTGCGCCGCACCTGCGCGAATCGATCGTCAAACCCGAAGCCGTCCATCCCACCGGTTATCTCGTCGTGCGCGCGGTCCCCACAACCGGACCCGAAGTGCGCGGCATTCGCGTCAACGAGGACGTGTTCTGGATCCACATCCGCGACGCCGGCGGGACCGTCCACTCGCTGCAGAAGGCCGACCTGTCGCGGGTCGAGCGCGAGCTCGAAGCGTCGCTGATGCCGTCCTACGCCTCACGGCTGTCTGCGGCGGAGCTCGACGATGTTGTGTCGTACCTGGCCGGTCTGCGAGGTGCACGGTGAACCCGCGACGGGCGCTGCTGGCAGCTGTCCTCGTCGCGATTGCATGCGCGCAGCTACTGGCCCAGGACGGTCAGTGGCTGATGTACTCCGGATCGTACTCATCGCAGCGGTTTTCGCCGCTCCAGCAGATCACCACGGCGAACGTCGCACGCTTGCGTCCTATGTGGGTGTATCAGCCGCCTGGTACCGGCTCACTCGAAGCCACGCCGATTGTCGCCAACGGCGTAATGTTCGTGACCGCGGGGCCGACGATCGTTGCGGCGCTCGATCTCAAGAGCGGCAACCCGCTCTGGGTCTGGACGCGCCCGATTGCGGCCAACGTGCTGAATCTTGGATTCCCTCGCGTGAATCGCGGCGTCGCCCTGTCCGACGGCACCGTCTATGTGGGGACCCTCGATGGCTATCTGGTCGCGCTCGATGCGAAATCGGGTGTCGAGCGATGGTCGGTTCCCGTCGGCGACAACAAAATGGGGTTCGCCATCACCGCCGCGCCGTTGGTGGCCGATGGCAAAGTCATCGTTGGCATCAGCGGCGGCGAAGCCGGCATCCGCGGCTTCCTCGACGCCTACGACGCCAGGACCGGCAAGCAACTGTGGCGCGTTTTCACCGTGCCGTCCCCCGGCGAGCCGGGCAGCGAAACCTGGCCTTCCGACAGTTGGGTGCACGGTGGCGGAGCGACGTGGCTGACCGGCTCGTACGATCCGGAGCTGAAGCTTCTCTACTGGGGCACGGGCAATCCGGGTCCGGACTGGAACGGCGACACGCGCAAAGGTGACAACCTCTACACCTGTTCGTTGATCGCGCTCGATATCGAGACCGGGAAAGTGCGCTGGCATTTTCAGTTCACACCGCACGACGTGCACGACTGGGATGCGAATCAGATTCCGGTGCTCGTCGATACCGAGATCGGCGGGCGGCCGCGATCGCTTGTCGTGATGGCCAACCGGAATGCCTTCTATTACGCGATCGACCGGAAGACCGGCGAGTATATTCTCGGGGCGCCGTACGCGAAACAAACGTGGGCAAAAGGGCTCGACGCCCAAGGCAGGCCGATCGAGATTCCCGGCATGGCGCCGTCCGAAAAAGGGACGCTCGTGTATCCCAGCCTGCAGGGATCGACGAACTGGGCGAGCCCGTCGTACAGCCCGGCGACCGGCCTGCTGTACGTGCCGGTGCGCGAGATGGGCTCGATCTACTACAAGACCGGAGTCGAATACAGGCCGGGGACGTTTTACACGGGAGGCAGTGAAAAGGCGCTCACCGAAGAGTCATGGGGCGCGGTGCGGGCGCTCGACGTGAAGACGGGCAAGCAGGCCTGGGACTTCAGCCTCCCGACGCCGACGTGGGCGGGCGTCATGGCCACCGCAGGAGGGTTGGTGTTCAGCGGCTCGAACGAAGGAAACTTCTTCGCCCTCGATGCGAAGACGGGCAAGGCGCTCTGGCAATTTCAGACCGGCGGTGCGATCCGCTCCGGCCCGATCTCATTCCTCGTGGGTGACAAACAGCACGTCGCCGTCGCCGGCGGCCACGCGTTCTTCGTGTTCGCGCTGCCAGACTAGAGGCGGACTAAAGGCCGAGGCGCTACGACAACAGCTTGTGACACTCAATCCGGGCCGCAGCGAGGGACGTCTCTAACGCCACTCGCGATTCATCCAAGGCTCGTTCATCGGCGTCGCGTGGCACGTAGATCGGCGTGCCAACGACCGTGGCGACCGTGGTGAAGGGCTTGGGAATCTGGGTGCGGTCCCAGCTCTTGAGCGTCCAACTCGAGGCGGTTTCGGAATGAAACGGCAATAGCGGGTTGCCGGTGGCCTTGGCCAGCCACACTGCACCCAACTGTGCGACCTCGGCCGGCCCACGCGGGCCGTCGAGCGTGAACGCGACGCCCTTGGACTCGACGGCTCGCAACATCTGTCGAAGCGCTTTCGGCCCTCCTTTGGAGGTCGAGCCTCGCGCGGTGCCGTAACCAAACTTGCGCGTGATCCGCGCGATCCATTCGCCGTCGTAGTTCTCGCTGATAATCACGACGACGCCGCGGTGTTGCAGATAGAGGATGGACGGTAAAATGCGGCCGTGCCAGAGGCAGTGAATCGGTTGGTGGCCGGCTTTGGTAATGGCGGCTTCGTGCTCGGCGCCGCTGATCTTCCAGCGCACCGTTGACCCGAGCGCGCGCAGCAGCGGATAACCCACCGCCGCAATCGCGGCGACCTCGGCCCGCTTGCGCCTAGACTGTCGCCAATCCGGACTGTCGGTCACGAGCGGGGCACCCTTGGCACCCTTGGCACCCTGGGCACCCTGGGCACCTTGGGCACCCTTGGCACCCTTGGCACCCTTGGCACCCTTGGCACCCTTGGCACCAAAGCACCGTACGCACGATTGGCACGGTACGCACTGTACGCACTTTGGCTACATCCCGTCGTAGGAAGGCCCTTCACCACCTTCAGGCGCCACCCAAGTGATGACGCCGTATGGATCCATGATGTCGCACGTCTTGCAATGCACGCAGTTCGAGGCGTTGATCTGCAGCCGCAGCCCGCCGCTGCCGTTGTCGACCATCTCGTAGACGTTGGCCGGGCAGAACTTGGTGCACGGATGACCGTATTCAGGGCCGCAGATGGTGTGGCACACCTCCGTGTGCACGAGCAAATGGGACGGCTGATCTTCGCCGTGATGCGTGCCGGAATAATGCGCCAGCGTCACCTTGTCGAACGTCAGCTTGCGATCGATCGGCGCCGCATTGGACGGCACCAGGATGTCGCGCTTCGACATGCCGTAGTAGCGATCGATCGTCTTCACCGCCTTGTGACCGGCATGCCCGTGCAGATCCGGCAGCAGCCGGCCCTTGGTGAACATCGCGATGCCGGCGTAGGCGCTCCCCATCACCAGTCCCGCGCCAAACGCCTGGTGGACGTTGCGAACCGGATGCAGCTCGGCCCGGATCGGGCCTCCGTCGACCAGCGCCTTGTAACCGCTCAGGAGCTTCGTCGAGGTATCGCCGGCGCGCACCGCGTCGAACGCGGTTTCGGCCGCGTGCATGCCGCTGCGCATCGCCAGGTGAATACCCTTGAGGCGGGTCGAGTTCACGAAGTTGGCCGCGTCGCCGACGATCAGGCCGCCGTCGAAAAACAGCTTGGGCTGCGTGTTCCATCCGCCTTCCGGCAGCGCCTTCGCGCCGGAGCGGACCACTTGCCCGCCCTCGAGGATGCTCCTGATGTAGGGATGCCGCTTGAAGTGCTGGAAGGCCGCGTGCGGATCGAACAGCGGATCCTTGTATTCGAGCCCGACCACAAATCCGATCGAGATGCGGCCCTCGGGCATCGCGTAGAGCCAGCTGCCGCCGAACTCTTCCTCGCGCAGCGGATACCCGAGCGTGTGAATGACGGTGCCCGGCTTCAGGCGATCCTTGGGAACATCCCAGAGATCCTTCACGCCGATGGCGAAGGTGGGTGGTTCCGACTCCGCGCCGAGCGCCAGGTCGCGAATCAGCTGCTTGGTGAGGTGGCCGCGCACGCCGTCAGCGAAAATCGTGACCTTGGCGTGGATGTCGGCGCCCGGTTCATAGGCCGCCTTGGGCTTGCCGTCCTTGCCGACGCCGCGGTCGGCGGTGCGCACGCCGATCACGCGCGCGCCGTCATACAACGGGTGCTGCGCCGCAAAGCCCATGAACAGATCGATGCCCTCGGCTTCGACCTGCGCGCCCAACCACTTCGTGAATTGGTTCAGCGAGATGATGTAGTTGCCGTGGTTGATAAACGGCGGCGGTGTGATCGGCAGCCGCAGCTTGCTGCTCTCGGTCAGGAAATAGATGTTGTCTTCGTGGACCGGCGTGGCCAGCGGCGCGCCCTTGGCTTCGAAATCGGGGATCAAATCCTTCAGCGTTGACGGATCGAGCAGCGCGCCCGACAGCGAATGGGCGCCCGCTTCACGGGCCTTCTCGAGCACGGCGATCGAAAGTGGCTCGCCGCCCTTCTGCTTCTGTAATTGCGCGAGGCGCAGTGCGGCCGAGAGGCCCGCTGGGCCTGCGCCGACGATCAACACGTCGATTTCGAGAACTTCTTTTTCGGCCATCAGGATTTCGCAAGTTCCGCGATCAGCGCGGGAGCGAGCTCGAACAGATCGCCTTGAATGCCGTAATCCGCCACTTCGAAGATCGGCGCGTCGGCGTCCTTGTTGATCGCGACGATGGTGCGCGCGCCCTTCATGCCGACCAGGTGCTGGATGGCGCCCGAGATGCCCAGCGCGACGTAAAGTTTTGGTGCCACCGTCTGGCCCGAGCTGCCGATCTGGCGCTCCATCGGCAGCCAGCCGTTGTCGCAAATCGGCCGGGATGCGGCCAGTTCGGCGCCAAACGCCTTGGCCAGCTGCTCGGCAATCGCGATGTTCTCCTGCGACTTGATGCCGCGACCCACCGAGACGATGCGCTCGGCCTGCGACAGGTCGACGGCCTGCTTCGCTTCCTGGAACGGCGCTTCCGGCTTCTGCCGAATCTTCGACTCGTCGATGGTGATACTGGCCGCCGCAATCGCCACCGGCGCGGATCCCTTGCTCGCCGCATCCGCTCGATAGGCGCCGATCTGCATCGAGATGAGATGCGGCGCCGCGCCCTGAGGCACGACGTCGGCCACGAGCTTGCCCTGGAACATCGGGCGGGAGAACGCGGCCGCGCCGTTCACCGTCTTGATCGCCGTCACGTCGGTCACCAGCGCGCGGTCGATCCGGGTCGCCAGC